>OMWF01000202.1 GCA_900314665.1 uncultured Actinomycetes bacterium | reverse complement strand
TTTCTACCGGTGATCAAAGACGTAGAAGGGGCTCTCCTCATCGGGCGGACGGTCCTGGTGGTGGCGCTCGACCACTGCGTACAAGCTCTCGTGGGTGAGGTTGAGCAGCGGGTTCAGATCGCCGTCCAGGGCAAATCGGTCGTTGTCCGCCACCTGCATGGGCAGCATGGCGAGCAGCCCCATGGTGTGGTACTCGGCCAGATAGCCGATGAGCTTGGCGGGGAGGTACCGGCCGTCCAGGATGAGCTTGACGTCTTCGGCGAGCAACGGCGTGTAGAGGGCGCGGAAGTACTCCCTGAAGGACTCGTCCTCCTGCGGGTCGAGGAGCTTCAGGTAATAGTCGCGGTGGCGCTGCATCGACTGGATGAGGCAGGAGACAAAGAGCCCCTGGTCCATGAAGCGACCCTGCATCGGGGCGCGGGCGTACACCGGCAGCTGGTAGAACTTCCTAAACTCGTCGCGTGGCAGGTAGACCAGCTGCTCGTCGGGATAGGCGACCAGCAGCTGGCGTCCCAGGTCGCCGCGGAAGATGTACTTCATCACCATCTGCTTGTTGGGAAAATGCCGGTAGAAGGTCTTGCGGCTGATACCGATGCGGCTGCAGACCTCGGAGATACTCGCTTTGGCAAACGATTGCTCAGTGACGAGCTCGATGAAGGTGTCCGCAATCTGATGCGGCGTGTCGTTCCTGTCGATCAGGAGCTCCTTGCCCATGTAGCCTCTCCCTCTCGCAAGCGCCACCCGTGCTGGTCCCTCCTCCTGCCGGACGATAGACTAACATGGTTGGAATTGCGTGGGGGAGGGGTCGGTAGTGCCGGACGGCGTCAAGAACCGCAGGTATGTGCTCAAGGTCGGCATCGGTCTGGGCATCATGCTCGTCTTCTGGCTGCTGCCGGTTGCCGCCCCCCTAACCCCGGCGGGCATGCGGGTCATCGGCATCTTCCTGGGCACCATCTGGTTTTACAGCACGTGCGCGCTTACCTGGCCAAGCCTGCTCGCCATCATGCTGCTGGGCCTCTCCGGAGCGTTTGCCTCGGTTGACGAGGTGGCGGGGGCTCTGTTCTCCAACTCGGTGGTCTTTCAGATGATCATTATCATGGCCATCTGCGAGGGGCTGCGCCGCAGCAATGCGATAAGCCAGATGGCCCGCCTGCTGGTCTTCAACCGGGCCGTTTACAGCCGCCCGCTGCTGTTCACCCTTCTGTTTCTCCTGATCTTCTTTGCCCTCGGCATCCTGCTCGGCATTATCCCCACCATCGTCATCGCCTACATGGTGCTTGACGACGTGCTCGGCACGCTGGGCTTTCCAGCGCAGAGCACCTACCGCGAGCACATGCTGGTCGCCCTGTTCCTCGCCGCATGCCTGGGCGGGGCGGTCTTTCCCTCGCGCGGCATCATGGGCGTCATGTTTGGGGCGCTTACCACTGCGGTGGGCGAGTCGGTGCGCCCCGATCTATACAGCGCGCTCACCTTGGCGCTGGGCACCGCGACCATCGCCCTCATGGCCGTGCTCATCAGATACGCCCCAAAAAGCGACATCATGCAGCTCAAGGAGGTCCGACGCGACCTCTACCCAGGTGCGCGCACCCCTCTCACGCTGCAGCAGAAGTCGCTTCTCGGCGGGCTTGTCAGCGTGGTGGCGGTGGTCTTTGTGGAGGAGCTGGTTCCCTCGCAGAGCGTCGCTGGCCAGTTTTTAAGCAGCTTCGGGGTCACCGGCATGATCTGCCTGGTGGCAGCTGCGCTGGCGGCCGTACGGGTGGAGGGCAGGCCCCTCTTGGAGCTTGGCGGCTGCATGCGCGACGGGGTCCCGTGGAGCATCATCTTTGCGGTGGGAGCCATGATGTGCACCTCCGCGGCCTTCTCCAGCCAAGCCACGGGCATCACCGAGTTTTTGCAGCGGGTGCTGGGCGGGGCGCTCTGGGGGCTCGACCCCATGCCCTTCATCTTTGTCGTGGTGCTGATGACGGTGGTCATCTCCGGCTTCATGAGCAACTACGCGGTCTGCGTCATCATGCTCAACGTCGCCTTGCCGATAAGTGCCGCGGTGGGGGTGAGCCCGCTCCTGCTGGGCATCGTGATCGTGTTCTCGTCCATGCTCGGCGCGCTCTCGCCCGGCGCCAGCGGCCCGGCGCCGCTTCTCTACGGACGGCGGGACCTGAGCTATCCCCGCATCTACAAAGCGCTGCTCCCATTTCTTGCCGCCTATGTGCTGCTGGCCTTTGCAACAGTGCTCGTATTGAATCCAATATTTATAAACTAACAACATAATACCGGCATTTTTACAGACTGAAACAGTGCATGAGTGCTGAGACCTCGTATGAGATAACCTTGTAATCAATTTAGGTAAAATCCCAGGAAAAATCAAACAACCAGGGTCAAAGTCACACTTATTTGATTGTGTCCCTGGGCTTAGCCGCGCATTTTTAGCTTAATTGGTCCCGATGAAGTAAGCAGAGATGCTGTGCTGTGAAACGTAAACAAAAACCGTTTCAACAAGCATCTGCCAAACACGGGGAAGGGGACTTCATGCAAACCATCAGCAAGAGAATGTTCTGCGACGTGGCGGTTATCGGAGGAGGCGTGGGCGGCTGCGCGGCGGCCATCGAGATGGCCCGCAAGGGCCTGCACGTCATCATCTTCGACAAGGGCGTGAGCCTGGGCGGCCTGGCCACCAACGGGTACGTGCCTCAGGTGGCGGGCCACATCGAGGGCATCTGCAAGGAGTTTGTCGACCGCCTGAACGCGGACGGCTGGCTCCGCTACCGGGTGCCGGGAGACGACCACAACCCGTCGTTCGACCCCGAGCAGGCCAAGTTCCTGCTCGAGAACATGATCATGGAGTACAACGGCCGCATCATCTACGACGCCACCTGCATCGACGTCACCATGCGCGAGGATGACCCCCGCAAGATCGAGAGCGCCGTGTTCTTTACCAAGGGCGGCCTCATGGAGGTCAAGGCCCGCTACTTCATCGACGCCACCGGCGATGCCGACGTGGCCAGCATGGCCGGCGTTCCCTACGAGGTGGGCGGCGCCGACTTTGCCGGACTCAACATGTCCACCACCATGGGCTCCCTGTGGGCCGGGTTCAACAAGCCCGAGTACGAGGCCGCCGACAAGGCCTGGCGCAAGCAGCAGATGGAGGAGAAGGGCTGCTCCGAGCGGGAGACCGAGTCCATCCTCTACTCCAAGGAGAAGGAGGCCATCGCCGCAGGCGAGCTGGTGCACCACGTGGGCAACCCCTACCGCGGCATCTTCCAGGTGCACATCCCCAACACCCCGGACGACGACATGTCCTTCTGCACCTTCTCGTTCCACAGCTACTTCACCCAGAACACCGACGTCGAGAACATCAGCCGTCAGGTCATCGAGCAGCACCAGATCATGAAGACCTACGTCAAGTTCCTGCGCAACTACGTGCCCGGCTACGAGCACATCCGCTTGGTCTCCACCGGCAACATCCCCGGCGTGCGTGACAGCCGCCGCATCTTTGGCGACTACATGCTCAAGAGCGCCGACATCGCCTGCGGCACCAAGTTTGAAGACGGCATCGCCCGCTTCCCCGAGATGTTCGACACCCACCATCCCACCAGCTTTGACGTCATCTTCCAGCGCCACATCCACATGGTGAACCCCACGGGCTCGGCGGTCACCCCGGACATGCTGGCCAGCGCCGAGAACAAGACGACCTCGGCGGAGGCCGACTCCCTCATGCAGGGCAGCTACGCCTTTGGCGTGAAGGACGACCCCAACTGCACCGAGGCCATGCACCCCTTTGTGCACCCCGCCGGCATGCCGGTGCGCTCCAACCCACGCGACTACTGCGAGATTCCCTACCGCAGCCTGCTCCCGCGCGGCGTGGATAACCTGCTGGCCGTGGGCCGCTGCTGCTCGGCCGAGTTCCATGCCAACGGCGCCATGCGCATCATCGGGCCGGCCATGGGCACCGGCCAGGCAGCCGGACTCGCCATCTGCATGGTGGCCGACGGCGACGGCACCACGCGCGACGTGTCGGGCGTCGAGGTCCGCAAGGAGCTCATCAACGAGGGCGTGGCCCTGGACGCCTTCCCCGAGGGCCACTGGACCCAGCTCCGCGACACCAAGGGCAAGCTGGTCGTCAACTCCGGCGACGCCATCTCGATCATCCCCGAGGCGTAAGGCGCCGTCTGCGGTTGTGAATCGCCCGGTCCGGACTCGCTCTGCTCTCGGAGCCGGACCGGGCGTTAGAGGAGAACACGTTTTGACAAGGAGGCGTTTCCATGGCTGAGAAAGCTAAGAACGTCGGGGCAAGCTACTACATCAAAGTCATCATCGGCGTCTGCATCGTCTGGTTCTTCGGGTTCATCCCGGCGCCCGCGCCCATGACCGCCCTGGGCATGAAGATGATCGGCATCTTTGCCGGTACCATCTATCTCTACAGTGTTGCCGGTCTCATCTGGCCGTCCATGATGGCGGTCGTCGCGATGGGCTTCTCGGGAGCCTATGAGAACCTGGCCGCCACCGTCACCGCGGCCATGGGCCAGGGCACGCTCTGGCAGATCATCTGCCTGATGCCCATCTGCGAGGGCATCAGCCGCAGCGGTGCCGCCAAGGTCATTGTCGATAAGATGCTCTCCATCAAGAGCCTCAAAGGGCATGCCACCCGCATCAACATCGTCATGCTGGTGGCAGCGTTTGTCATCGGTATCCTTTCGAGCACTATCGCCGCCATCCTGATCGCGTTCACGATCGTCAACAGTATGCGCGACCAGCTGGGCTACAAGCGCGGTGACGGTTGGGCGGCCGGCATGACGGTTAGCGCCTTCTTGGCGGCCTTCCTGGGTGGCTCCACCATTCCGTTCCGCGGTCTGCTCGCCGCCATGGTCGTGCCCGTGGGGCAGGTCGCCGGTACTCCGCTCAACAACGCGTCCTACATCCTGTGCACCATCATCATCGGCCTTATCTTCTGCGCTTTGATGCCCGTGGTGCTCAAGACCGTCCTCCGCGTCGATATGAGCAAACTCGAAAACTTTGACCCCGCCGACTACGCCGAGGGCAACAAGTTCAATCGTCAGCAGGGCATCCTCCTGGCCGGCTTCGCGGTCATCATGCTCTTCTTCATCCTGCAGATCTTCGTGCCTGCCAAGAGCGCTGCCGGCACCTTCATCAACACCTTTGGTGCTAACGGCATCTTCCCGGTCGTGGCCATCATCCTGGCTCTTATCCACGTCGACCATAAGCCCGTCCTGGATCTGCCGGTCATGCTCAAGGAGGGCGTGCCCTGGGGCATCTTCCTGTCCATCGCCGCCATGCTCTGCGTGGCCGCCAAGTTCACCTCCAAGGACGCCGGCATCACGGCGTGGCTCAACGGCGTGCTGGGCGGCTTTGTGAGCGGCATGAACCCGGTCGTCTTCGTTCTCGTGATTCTGTTGCTCACTATCATCATCACCGGCTGCATGTCCAACTATGCGACCTGCGTCATCATTCTCACTGTGGCGCTCCCGTTCTGCCCCGTGGTGGGCGTCAGCACCATGGCCATGGCCATCGGCATCATCTTCTCGTCCTGCCTGGCCGCCCTCACCCCCGGCGGCGGCGCCCCCTGCCCGCTGCTGTTCTCCAATGAGAACGTGAGCGACTCCTACGGCAAGCTTTACAAGAACCTGTTGCCCATGCTCGTCACCTTCTGGATCCTGATGACCGTCAGCGTCTTTGTGATGGGGATCTTCATCTAAGGCAGGCGCTGCATAGCCAAGGCGCACTGTGGCGAGAGCCGCCCGGATTTGCAGGTGTCCGGGCGGCTCATCTTTTCAGGTAAAGTTTCTAATACGGAATCAAATTCATGATTTTAGAATGCAAACATAACAATTATTATCACCTGTTCTCAGAGCGAAAATCTGGTTAACGGATATATGTTTCTGGTATGGAAAAATACCAGATTAACTGGAATTGCTTTGGTTATCTGCTTGCAGATACCATTAACTACGTAGGGGATATGGACTCGGTCTGATTGCTGCGTGAGCTCGTAAAAGACACCCAGTTACTTTTCTAATTATGGTTACATGAGGACTGCGCCGGATCGAGAACTGTCCTGTATGCACCGCTCTGGAAAGGGGGAGGTCGAGGGGGATTCTTAGAAGCTCGGTTTGATCGGTCGTTACGTAAGAAGCACAAGGAGAAGAGCAATGGCTGAGGAAACTAAAGCCCCTGTGGCAACGGAGTCGACAAAGCCGCCTAAGAAGCAGCGCATCTACTCCAAGAAAAACATCATGATGGCGGCCGGACAGATTACTGGCAGCTTGTATGTGGGCAGCCTGGTCGGGCCGTTCATGACGTTGGTGGTCGTCACCTTTGCCGGCCTCGACGCCGCCGTCTATGGCCAGATTCAGGCGGTCAACGCCGTCATCGGCTTCATCATGGTCTTCGTCACCGGCATCTTGTTCCAGAAGGTACACCTCCCGTGGGGCAAGGCGCGCTCATGGCAGTACGTGGGAAGCTTGATCGGCTGCATCGCGACCGCCCTGGCGTTCTCGCAGATACCCATATCCGATGGCACAGGCAAGATCGTCTTCTACTGGCTGGTGTTGATTATCGGTCAGGAGCTCTACGGCATCGCCGCTTCCGGCACGTACGCGCTCTTCCCGATGATGACGCCTGATCCAACAGACCGCATCAACGCCGGCGCCGTCATGGCTCAGGTCGGCCAGGTCTTCGGCGTCGTCTGGCGCTCCTGCATGCTGCCCCTCATCGCCCTGCTGGGCATGCTCGCGGGCAACAAGGAGGCCGGCTACTCGATTTACGCGTGGGTCGTCCTGATTCTCGTCATCGTCTGCTACTTTGTCATGGCCCATGCCGGCAAGCCCTACGACCCCTCCGACAAGGCCCTCAAGGCCGGCGTCAAGCCCCTGGGCGCCTATGTCGACCAGGCTGCCGAGCGCAACGTCAGCTTCTTTGCCATGGTCAGGGCCCTCTTCAGCCGTCAGCCCCTGTCGTTCATCCTCTCTAAGTTCACCCGCGACATGGCTCTGATGACCATCAACGCCACCATCGCCTACAACTTCACGTTTGTGTACCCCAGCCCGGTCATCATGGGCCTGTACTTTGCCATCAACGCCCTCGGCGGTCTGGTCGGCGCCTTTATCGCTCCGTTTCTTGCCAACCGCACGAGCATGAAGTTTACGTACATCGTCGCCGAAGCGCTCATGATCGTCTTCAGCGTGCTCGGCTTCTTCCTGGGCACCAACGCCATCGCCTCGTTTGTCTTCCTGGTGCTGACCATGTTCTCGTACTACATGTGCGGCGCCCTCGAGAAGCCCATGTTCTCGAACGCGGCAGACTACACGGTGCTCAAGCAGCGCAAGCCGGTCCGCCCCTTCCTCATGACCTGCATGACCCTTCCGGGCAAGGTCTCCGGCTCCCTGGCACCGGCGATCCTGGGCTTTGTGCTTGCCGCCATCGCCTTTAACAAGGCAAACGTCACTCCGGAGGCAGCGGCAGGCCTGCATATGGTCATCACCCTGCTGCCCGCCCTGTACGTTGCCATTTCCATCGTCTGCATCCTGTTCTACACCGTGAACAAGCAGAACCTCGACAAGCTTCGTGAGGAGAACGAAGCCGCGATGCTCCAGAAGTAGCGTCCGCCTGAGCACGGGAGGCCCTGCTCACGTGGCAGGGCCTCCCGTCTCTGTCGAGGGGTGCAGGCCAAACGAGTTCACGATACGGCGCGCGAATGTAAGAGTGGAGAGTGGTGAGTTATGAGAGCGACGACGGTTGAGCAGCAGATCAAGGACTTTGTGCTCAACGAGGCGGGGATGGACAAGGTCGGCATCGCCAGCATCGACCGATTCAACCAGTCCCCGAAGGGCAACCATCCCACGGATTTTCTACCTGGCTGCAAGTCGGTGATCGTCTTTGCCATCCGGGTGCCCGACGGGGCGGTCAACAACATTATGAGGGTGTTTGAGGACCAGACCTATGACGTGCAGGGCGTGTATGGATGCTTCGGATATGGCGGAGCGCCCAACTACCACCTGCTGTGGGGCAACTACAAGATTGCCCGCTTTGTGGAGAAGATCACCGGCTGCATCGCCATGCCGGAGACGGCCGGCCCCACCCACGGCGCCAAGATGATGAGCATGCGCCACTGCGCGGCGGCGGCGGGCCTGGGCGAGTTTGGCTGGTCGTCGATCATGCTGACCCCCGAGTTTGGACCCCGCAACCGTTTTGGCGCGGTGCTCACCACTGCCGAGCTCAAGGCCGACCCCCTGTATCACGGCCCCAAGCTCTGCGATCCCTCCAAGTGCCACGTCTGTGAGCACATGTGCCCCACCGGGGCCGTTCCTCCGTACGATCCGGACCAGGTGCGCCACATCGAGATGGGCGACCGCTCATTTGAGTATGGCGGCACGCATTGGGTCAAGTGCCGGGTGATGTGCCATGGTACCTACGGCGAGTACAACCCCACTGGCGCGGACCTGGTCCCGCGTGACATGGAGAACCCCGTCGGCTCCGACCTGGCAAGCGCCATGGGCTACTACAAGGACCACCCGGGACACGAGTGGATTCAGCACAATCCCACTTACAAGTGCGGAAACTGCCTTGCCTACTGCCCGGTGGGCAACTGGCGCGAGCGCTTCTACGACACCGGCATCTCGCACATCGACACCACGGCTTTCATTGACGAGGGCGCACCGGCGGCGTGTCTCCCGGTTGGGAAGCTCACCCAGGATGCAGCAGGGGAGGCGGAGTGAGGATGGACATCACCCAGCAGCGCACCAAGGAGATCAAAGAGTTCCTCAAGGCGCGGGGAAACATCGACCTTATCGGCATCGCGGACCCTGCGCTGGTCGAGGGCCATGGCAGGTTTCACGCCCCAGAGGAGGTGCTACCCGGCGTTAAGAGCATCATCGTCTTTGGCCGCCGGCTCTCCGACGGCGCGGTGCAATCGGCGATGCGGCGGTTTGAGGACGGCAACCAGCTGGCCCTGGGAGCTTATGCCGCCTACGCCAGCCACATGACCCCCGGCTACCTGATGCTCTTTGACACCTTTGCCCTCATGCAGCACATCGAGCGGGCCTACGGCTACATCAGCGAGCCCGTGCCCTGCGCCACCGAGCAGGGAGGCAAGCCCAACAACGAGCCGCTGCCGCTGTTCTGCGGCCCCGCCAAGGACGGCGAGCCCATCGACATCGACCAGGCAGCGGTGGCGGCGGGCTTGGGCCAGTTTGGATGGAGCGGCCGCATCCTCACGCCGGAGTACGGTCCCCGCGTGATGTTTGGGGCCCTGCTCACCCAGCTGCCGCTTGAGTGCGACAAGCCCTACTCCGGCCCCCAGCTGTGCGACCCGTCTGCCTGCCACATCTGCACGGACCTGTGCCCCACGGACGCCATCGCGCCCTACGGGAGCGGCGACGTACAGCATCGTGGCTGCGCGGGTTGCCAGGTTGAGACCGGCGCGTTCAGCAAGAATCGCTGCCTGGTGGCCAACTGCGCCATGCGCGCCGAGTTCGACCCGTCGGGCAAGGGCGCCGATTACGTCTCCAGCAACGATCCCACGGACGACGAGCTGGCAGCTGCCTTTGAGGACAAGGACCTCTCGTTCACCTCGCTCGACCACTTCCCCAAGATCTACTGCGAGAAGTGCCTGCTCTACTGCCCGGTGGGCAATTGGAAGGAGCGGTTTGCCGACCGTGGCTTGTCCCAGGGACCGCAGGCCGTGCTCGCTAAGGAGGCTGAGGCGTGATGGCGTTCGCAACCGCACAGATCACCCAGGAGCTCAAGGACTGGATCATCAGCACGTGCGACATGGACCTGGTAGGCATCGCAGACCCCGCGTTGCTCGCCGACGCGCCCGAGGGGCATCGACCGGCCGACCTGCTGCCTGGCGTCAAGAGCGTCGTCGTCATGGGGCGCCGCCTCACCGACGGTGCCGTCTCGGGCGGCATGCGGCGCATCGAGGACGACCAGATGCCCTCGCAGAGCTCCTATGCGGCCTTTGCGCGGGACCTGGCCCCCAACTTCCTCCTGCTCAAGGACACCTTCCAGACGGCGCAGTACCTCGAGCGCGCCTATGGCGAGGTGGCAGCCGCCATGCCCTTCGGGGAGCTGCAGACCGGCGCCACCGGCGTGCTGCCGATGCCCTACTGGGTCGATCCCTATGCAGCGGGCCTGCCCTTCGACGTCAACCGCGCGGCGGTGGCGGCCGGCCTGGGGCAGTACGGATGGAGCACCCAGGTGCTGACCCCAGAGTACGGGCCGCGGGTGCAGTTCTCGGCCGTTCTCACCACGCTCGAGCTTGCCTTTGACGCCCCCTATTCTGGACCCCGGCTCTGCGACCCGGCCGCCTGCGGCATCTGCTCCAGGCTGTGCCCCACCGGCGCCATCAAGGACCCGGCCGCCTGCCAGGCTGCGCACAAGGGCGTGGTCGGTGCCGAGACCGAGGTCACGGACTTCACGCGCAACTCGTGCATCGTCGCCAGCTGCGCCCTGCGCAAGGAGTTCGCCGGCCGCATACCCGTCAAGGACCTGGTCGACACCTACGATCCCACTGACGAGCAGATCGAGGACGCGTTTGCGCAGAAGGCCATCCAGAGCCTCTCGCTCGAGCACTATCCGCGCTACTTCTGCGACCGCTGCCTGCTGTACTGCCCGGTGGGCAATTGGCAGGAGCGCTTTGGCGACACGGGCCTCTCCCAGGGACCCGAGCTGGTGGCAGAGAAGATGAAGAGCGGCTTTCTCGAGCCCGCGGTCGCCGCGGACCATAGATAGCGGGGTGCAGCAGCAATGAAGAAGAAGTACATCCGTACGCGCTTTCGCGCCGAGGGCGGTCCCGAATACACCGACCAGCGCATCTGGCCGATAACCGACCACCGCGTGGACAACGGCAACGTGAACCTCTACTCGGTCGACAACTCGGTCTGGGTCAAGGAGCTGGGCGTCGACAAGTACGTCACCGAGTGGACCAACGAGGAGGTTTGGGGCCGGGTCGAGGAGGTCGAGACCGACGACGCGACCGGCGAGGTCATAGGCACCGAGACCCTGGGATTCACGCTGCTCCAAAACGACCGGGCCCATGGAGTCATCTACAGCCCCGAGTACCGGGACAACAGCAATCCTGAGCTCATACCGAGGTAGCGGGCCGGCGGCGGGGAGTTGGGAGCCCGCAGCGCAATGCGTGTAGACTGGTGCCGCTGCGTCGCCGCCCGCTGCTTGTGCCAAGTGGCGGGCGGCGCGTTGAATTGAGGCAAGGCGAGAGGTGGTCAGGCAATGGGGCAGAAGCTGGTGGCGGTGGTCGATCCGGAGCTGTGCCGGGGCTGTCACGTCTGCGTCCGGTCGTGCCCGCTGCGCATCATCGCCATCAAGGACCGGCTGGCGGTGCTCACCGGCGCCTGCGTCGGCTGCGGCAAGTGCATCGGGTACTGCCCGTTCAAAGCGCGCCGGCTGGTGGAGGCCGGCCCGGTTGCGGGCGGCTCGGTTGAGCAGCCGTCCGATTGAACGGGGGAGGGGGCGCATGAACTTCACAGAGCTCGGGTCGGTGATGGCGGTCTATCACTACAACAGCTTCTCAGAGGCCTCAAACCAGACGGCCTTCTCGGTCTCTGCCATCTCCAAGCACGTGTCACATGTAGAGGACGAGCTGGGCATCAAGCTCTTTGAGCGAAAGACCAAGGCCACGGACATGGCCCTGACCGAGGACGGGCAGTCGGTGCTGCCGCTGCTCAGCCAGATCATGAACGACTACCAGACCCTCCTCAAGCAGGTCGAGCGCTGCAAGGGCGCACGCGATAGCAGCATCAGCATCGGCTACCTGCCCCTTATCGGCTCAATCGGCGAGAGCGACATCATCACCAGGTTCTATGAAAGTAGTCCCGGAGCTAACGTGATACCGGTGGTCATGAGCGGGCGCGACCTGGTCAAGCTCGTCGACGCCGGCAGGATCGACGGGGCGTTCATCATGCTCATCGGCTCCTTTGAGGAGTACAAGAATGACTGGGAGGCCTTGAGCGACAGCCGCTTGCGATTCATGCCCACGCTTCACAGCACCGGCATCCACCTGGCGATAAGCGATCGGCATCCGCTAGCCGACCGCATAAGCATCGACTTGGCCGAGCTCAAGGACGAGACGTTCATCTTTGCCAGCTCGCAGGACCCCCGCACCCATCTCGCCGAGGCCAGCCGCGTCTCCTATGTCAGAAACCTGGTGGGCCTGGATGCAGACTCGTTTAAGGCCGCCTACATGGACTTTCTTCAGCGGGATGTGGTGATGAACCTGGTCGCGTCGGGGATGGGCGTGCTGCCCTGCTCGTGCTACGACGGCCGGCAGTTCCCGGGAGTGCGCTTCCTGCCGGTTGAAGGATGGCGCCAGGAGGTTACTGGGGTCTTTGTCTACCAGGTCAACAACGTCTCTCCGCTGCTCTCGGACTTCAGGATGTGCGTCGACGAGTACGCCCGAGAGCACCGGGTGTCAGACTGAAGCGTTTGGATTGCAAACAGAGGTTTGGGTGGGAGGAAAACCATGACCGTGACCGTTCCCGTGATGCCCAGGCAGATCGTGCTTCCCCAGCGGGACTATCCGATAAGCCCGCGCGAGAACCTTATGCTAGCCCTCAATCATCAGAAGCCCTACTGGATGCCCGACTTCTACGGCAGCTCGCAAGGGGTGCGCAGCAAGCTCTATCGGGAGAAGTGCCCCACGCTTGATGCCGACGGGGTCGACTGGTTTGGGGCGCGGTACAAGTACGTGCCCGCACAGGGAGGGACGACCCCGCAGCCGGGTCTCTTTGAGAGCATCGATGAATGGGAGGACAAGGTTCGCTTCCCAAACTTTGACGACCGGGCGCAGTTCGATTGGGAGGCCGATGCGGCAGGGTTCAAGCGCGATCCGGACAAGGCGCTCTACATGCGGTTTTCCAACGGCGTGTTTGAGCGCCTGCACATGTCTGAGGGGTTTGAGCAGGCTTTGATCGACCTTATCAGCGAGCCTGAAGCGTGCAAGGCCTACTTTGAGCGGATGGTCGATTACAAGATCGACCTGTTCAACCATTTCCGGGATGTCTACCCCTTGGACTACCTGGTGTACGCGGACGACTATGGGACGCAGAACGGCCCGTTCTTCTCGACCGAGCTCTTTGAGAAGGTCATGTTGGAGGCTGATATCCGCCTGGTCAAAGCGGTGCAGGCGCGGGGGACCAAGTTCGTGCTCCACAGCTGCGGCAAGATCGACGCCTTCCTTCCGTACTTTATCGAGGACATGGGGGTCGATGGCCTGGAGATTCAGAAGCTCAACGACATCGCGGCCGACCTCGGGGCCTACGGGGACCGGGTGCTCATCTCCATCAAGCCTGACGACCAGGTGGTCTATGACGACCAGGTCACCGATGAGCGCCTGACCAGGCATATCCGCCAGCTGGTGGACGCCTATGGAGCAGCCAGCAACCCCGGCCCGGGCATCGCGCTGCGGCTGCGTTGCGGCACCGAACACGGCCTGTACTTGATGGAAGACGAGCTCTACCGCTACAGCACGGAGCGTTATACGACCTTCCACTGAGGGAAGGAGCCCTCTCTCGGCCAAAGCCTTGGCGCCTACAGCGTCTGCTCGGAGCGCTTGATAATCTCGTCTTGGATGTCCTCGGTGAGTGCGGTGTAGTAGGCGCTGTAGCCTGCTACCCGCACCACCAGGTCGCGGTATTTGTTGCGCTGTGTCTTGGCGGCAATGAGGGTCTTCTTGCTCACCACGTTGAATTGGATTTGGCGACCCCCGTTGGCAAAGTAGACCGCTATCGCCTGCGCGAGCTTGCCCAGGTCCTCGTCGCTTGCCACCGAGGTGGGCGAGAGCTTCATGTTCATGAGGGTGGCGGCAAAGTCATTCTGCGGGATCTTCATGGCGCTCTGCAGCATGGAGAGCGGGCCGTGCACGTCCTTGCCCTGCTCGGGGGAGATGGAGCCGTCGGCAAAGGTCTCGCCCAGGGAGCGCCCGTCGGGGGTGGCCGAGGTGTTCTGGCCGCCATGGATGTTTGAGGTCACCGAGATGCCGGTGGCCAGAGCGGGCGCCCCGTAGATGGAGGTGTGGGCGCTGGTCAGACGGCTGACGTCGGTCCAGAGACGGGCTGCGACCTCATCGACTGCGGGGTCGTTGTTGCCGTACTTGGGGGCCGCGAGGCACAAGTTGCGCAGCGCCTGGAGGTCCTCCCAATCGTTGATGAGGGCCTCTTGGAGTTCCTTGGGCTTGATGGCATGCTCTTCAAAGACCAGCTGCTTGATGGCGGTGAGGGCGTCGGCGGCGTTCATAATGCCCACCATGTTGATGGAGATGGCGTTCTCAAAGGGAACGGTGCGGTCGAGGTAGTCGCGCCCAAGCTCCATCCCCCGGTCCATGAAGGCGCTGCGGATGACGTCCGGGAACTGCTCGCGCTGGGTGAGGAGCGTGAGGTTCAGCGCCTCCACCGTCTTCTGCGCCACGCTGTCAAACTGCTTGAGAAACGCCTGGTAGAAGCTTTCGTATGAGCTGTGCTGGTAGAGGGCGCCGGTATGGGGCCCCAGCTGCTCGCCGGTCTTGGGGTCGACCCCGTCAAAGCAGGCGAGAAGCACCGGCAGGGGCACCAGCAGCACGCCGTCGGCGGGCGTGCGGCTCTTGCCCGGCAACGCCGGGTCCATGCATCCGGCCAGCGCAAAGTCGCGGGCGTCCTCAAGCGGCACGCCCTTGCCGGTCAGATACGAGATGTAGCTGTCCTCGTTGATGAAGGCGGGAAGCCCCAGCCCGGTGCGCACCACCCGCAGGGCCTCCACGATGAGGGCTCGGGGCGTGTCCCTGCCTACGCGCAGGGTGAGCGTGTGATGCGGGGTCCGGCACTCAAAGGCCGCCTCGATAAGCAGGTGGGTGAGCTCGTTGGTGGCGTCGTGGCCGCTGCGGTCGCAGCCGCCAATGACAAAGTTGTGCCACTTCGCCATCAGCGGCTTGCGGTCCTTGGTGAGCACGGTGAGCTCGCTGATCTTGATGCGCAGGCACTCCAAGAGCTCCAGGGCTTGGGCGCGGGTGAGCCGTCCGGCCTCAAGGTCGGCTTGGTAGTAGGGGTACATGTACTGGTCAAAACGCCCCGCCGGGGCGTTGATGGATGCCGTGAGCAGCCAGAAGAAGTAAAAGGCCTGAATCGCCTCGGCAAAGGTCTCGGCGGGAAACTCGGGCACCTTGCGGCAGATGCGGGCGATTTGGGTCAGCTCGGCAGCGCGCTCAGGGTCGGCGCAGCCCTGCGCCTGGCGCTCGGCCTCGTCGGCGTAGCGGTGGGCGATGCGTATGGCGGCGGGAAAGACCTCGAGGCAGGCATGGTAGAAATCGGCGCGCTTGATGTCCTCCTCGGTCTCATAGTGCAGTGAGGCGAGCTTCTCCCTGGCCTGTGCGATGATTGCCCCGTAACCGGTGGAGATGACCGTGGCATAGTCGGGGCAGTGGAGGTTTCGCGAGAAGTCCGGGAGTCCCCAGCCGGGCGCCGGTGCGGCGTTTTGGGTGGTGGAGCGGTCGGAGCGGTTCTCGGCCGAGAGCATCAGTCCTCGGCGCAGGTACTTGGCCAGGTGCTCGTCGTCGTGGTCTTCGGTGAGAAAGACCTTGCCGTTTCCCAGCAGGCTGTTGAGGTCGACGTCGGGCCATCCGGGGCCGATGCCGCTCACCTCCATGCCCATGGGCTGCTGAGCGACGTTGCCCACGATGAGCTCGTCCGGGGCGATGTAGATGGTGCGCTGGTCGAGGTAGTCGGCTACGGCGCGTGCCCGACGGATGATGGCCGGCCACCCCACGCTGCGGGCGAGCGACCCCTGCATGATGCGGGCCTTCTCGGTGCAAATGGGGTAGGTGTCCACATCGAGCGCGGCTTTAAGCCGCTTGACGCGCGGGCTGGCAAGCTCCTGCGGGTCGGTGCCCTCCTTGGCGAGCAGTTCGATTGGCTGACAGCATGCGCACACCCTGTTCAGGTCCATCATGCATCCCCACCTGTTTCATTTGGATTCTCAGACACCAGTCTAGCGCGCCCGACAACGCTATAGCTTGCCTTCCCAGAGAGGTTGCTTTCCATTTTGTGTGTCAGTGTGTATGCCCGCTGGCACGCCCGTCCTCGCTAGCAGCAACCGAGTCGATCCAATCGAAGATCTGGCGGGTGTACGGCTGCCACTCAAAGCCGTGGACGGCACCTCCGCTCACCTTGTACGAGAACCGCTTGAGATGGCGCTTGAGCGTACGCACAGCGTAGAGCATGAAGTCCTGGCCACCCAGGTCCTCGCTCCCAAAGAGGTAGAGCAGCGGCACCTCGGCGATGGGGGAGAGGTCGAGACAGTCCAGGCAGGGCATGCCAGCGATGGCCACCAGCCCGGCAAAGAGCTCGGGATGCCTGACTCCCAGCGAGACCACGCCCATCCCGCCCATTGAGAGCCCCACCGCATAGACCCGGGACCGGTCGATCTGCGGACACTGCTCAAACGCAAAGTCCAGGGTATCGAGCACCGACTGACCGGAGCGGCTGATGTCCTCGAGCTCCCCCGGGGTTCGGCCAAAGGGGTTCTCGGGGTCATTGGGCCTGGTGGGAGCCGTGCGGCCGAGCGGGGCGGTGACGTCGCCGTACTGGCCGCCGCGCACATAGGACTCGACGGTCACCAGCGCAAAGCCGCGCTCCTCGGCGTAGTGCTGGTAGGCCTGCGTGAGGTCGGTGCCGTGGCGGGTGCTGTCAAAGGTGTTGGCGGTTCCGTTGGCTCCCGGCAGCAGCAGAATGCAGCGCAGCGGCTTGTCGGGTTCGAAAACCGTCGAAAAGGGCAGGTAGAGTTCGCACGTGAGGCACTTGTCCACATGGGCGCTATAGAAGGCGCGTCGCGTGATGCCGCAGGGGTGCGCGCGGCGGGAGGCCTGCAGCGCAGGAGCTATGACGTGCCGGTGCAGCGGCCCGTGGATATCGCTCTCGGGCACGTCGATGGCACCCTCGGGAGAGGTGCTGATGGCCCAGATGCGCGTGCTGCCGGGGCGGTAGCGTGCCGGGTCGGGCCGGTCGTTGACGCCAGCCGCCTGCTGGTCGATCCAGGTGAACTCGTCGCGGAAGCTCACGTGCTTGCCCAGCCTCCTCATGAGGCTGCCGGCGGGCACGAGGAGCCGCCCGCCGCGGCGAAGGACCGGGCAGGGCAGGGGGTCGTCGCCGCATCCGCCGGTCGCCTGGCGGCTGTTCTCGGAGACGTGCACCTCAAGGCCCGCGTGGCGAATCGTCCACAGGCCGGGCTCAGGCCCCTCAAGCACGGCAAAGTCCGGTGCGTAAATGCGCCGCAGGTCCTCGAGGACAAGGTAAAGGTCCGTACCGTCCGCGCAGCGCTCCGCCGGTTGCACCAGCTCATAGGCGTAGCGATCGAGCAGCGCCACTGAGCTGCCGTCCACCAGGTAGAGGTTCTTCAAGTTGAAGATGAACTCCCAGCCGGAGCGTGGCGAGCAGGTCAGGGGTTTGGGGGCGGGGTTCGGGTCGGTCATAGGTCTCCTTGCCGGGCGGGTTTTCTCGCCTGACATCTTACGCGACGACCAGCGGCGGCGCTGGTCTGCAACCCCGGCGTTCTCTCGTCATACTCGGCGGCGCCGACCTGCAGCCCCGGCGCATTTGCTTGCACACGCGGGGCTGTGCCGTGGCCAGGAAACTGCCTTGACTGCCGTCAGGGGCATTCCGCCGGCGCCCCACATGGGCTACCATGTGCCGTGCGGCTGAACCAATCGGTTTCAGCGAGGCGATTCAAGCGGTTTCAGGGACGCAGGGCGGCAAGGGGGACGGCATGAACGGCGACGAGGTCCGCTACTTCATCGCGGTCTACGAGAGCCAGAGCTTCTCGCAGGCCGCCGCCGCCTTGAGCATCTCCTCGCAGGGGCTGGGCAAGTCCATCAAGCGTCTGGAAGGCAAGCTGGGGGTCACCCTCTTCACCCGGAGCACCCAGGGCGCCGTCCCCACCGCCGCCGCCAAGGCCCTCTACCCCGGCATGTGCGCCCTCGCCGCGGATGAGAGAAGGCTTCTGCAGCAAGCCGCCGCCTTCAAGGAGCCGGAGCGCGAGCAGTACCTTATCGGCCGGGACTCCAATCTGGGCGACGTCATCCAGCAGGGCGTTGCCGATTACAACGGGCGCTATGGCGCCAACATCATCTCGGTCATGACCCGCGATTCCGAGGACGTGCAGGCCAAGACCTTTGTCGAGAAGGAATACGACTACCGGTTTCTCTCGGTGGAGCTGGACGTCCTGCCGCACCTGCCCCATGCCAAGCTCACCGAGCTGCACTACACCCCGGTGGCCAATGCCACGAGCAGCTTGGCCCGCAAGGGCGCCATCACCTTCGATGACCTGCGCGGCGTCACCATTCTGGTGGAGAACCTCAAGTACGCCCACACCCAGCTGCTCCGCAAGCTCTGCGTGGAGCGGGGCTTTGATCCGCTGTTCCGCGAGGTGGATAAGACCTACATCTGGGACCTGCTGCGCCATCCGGGCAACGAGGTCTTCTTCATCAAGACAAGCGAGGCGACCGGTTATCCCTGGACCTCAAGCTCCTATGCCGTCCTCGCGCTGGATCCGCCGCTGCGCACTGAAGTGGTGCTGCAGACGAGCCACGACCACCTCGATAAGAACCTGGTCGCCTGCATCCGTCATCGCCTTGAGCAGGCGCAGTTCTCCTGATTCTGCAGGCGCGGTGCGGTCGGCTGGAGGGCCGGACCACAGAAACCTCTAGTTTCATCAAAGCAGACAAAGTGCTTATTCTCTGAAACCATATGGCTCCGTAGAATACGGCTTGCAGGGGGCTTGAGACCGGACCTGCTCGGCGGAAAGGTCCGCTTGACGCTGCGGTTTCCCTTCTCGCCCATGCCCTTTACCTGCGTGCCGGGTGCCTGCCTGCATGGGGCAGCGCTCAATTGCCCGGCCCGGGTGTACGGGCTTTGTCGGCGGATATTTCCGCCGTTTGTGCTGGTCCGCACGTGTTAGAGACGTTAGGAGGACTGGAATTGAGCATCAGAGAGTGCGCAAAGAGCAGTGAGGCGTTTGCAAAGCTGCACGACGCCTACTGCAACAGGGAGAAGGCCCTGCTGGAGTTCAAGGCCAAGGGCGGCAAGGTTGCCGGCTGCATGGGTGCCGACGTTCCCGACGAGGTGCTTATCGCCGCTGGGTATCTTCCCATACACGTGTACGCCGACCCTGATAAGCCCCTTACGCTGACCAATGTCTACCTGGAGTTCCCGTTTGACCCAGCTATTCGCGCCACCTTTGAGAAGCTGGTCGACGGCACCTACTACGACCTCTTTGATCAGCTGGTCATCTCCCATACCAGCGACGCCGAACTGCGCATCTGGCTCTACCTGCGCGAGATTCGCCGTGTCGAGCGCGACCGCAAGGTTCCGCCGGTTCACTTTGTCGACTGGCTGATGCACCGCCGCATGATGTACCAGGAGACCAACGAGCAGGTCATCGAGCGCTTCCGCCAGACCGTGGAGAGCTGGACCGGGCGCCTCATCACCGACGAGGAGCTCATCGAGGCCGGCCGCATTTGCAACGAGGACCGCGACGCCCTGCGCGCCATGGGCGAGCTGCGCCACTGCGCCGAGCCGCGCATCAACGGCTCCGAAGCCCTGGTCATCATCGGCTCCGCCCTGTTCATGGAGCGCGCCGAGCATGCCAAGCTGGTCCGCCAGGTGGTCGAGGACGCCCAGTCCTGGCCCGTGCTCACCGGCAAGCGCGTCTTTGTCACCGGCTCCAACCAGGAGAGCACCGACCTCTACGACATCATCGAGGGCGCCGGCGCGGTGATTGTGGGCGAGGACCACGATTGGGGCGACCGCTACTACGATCGCGACATGAACCTCAGCCTCGACCCCATCAAGGGCATCGTCGACCGCTACATGCTGCGTCAGATCAGCTCCAAGAAGTCCAGCATCGACAGCCGCGTCAGAGAGCTCGACGAGGCCGTGGCCGCCACCGATGCCAAGGGCGTCATCTTCTACCTCAACGTCTACGACGATTCCGGCTCGTGGGACTACCCGTCCCAGAAGAAGTCGCTTGACGCCAACGGCATCGCCAACGCCTACTTTGCCAAGCAGCAGTATCCGGTCGCCAAGAACGAGGGCCTTCCCGAGCAGATCGCCACGTTCATCCAGGGAATGTAAGGGAGGATCACAATGGCAGAAGAGCAGAAGGCCCCCGAGCAGCATCACAGCAAGTCAAAGGCCGTAAAGCGCCTCAAGGCCACTGCCGAGGCGGGACGCTACCAGAAGGAATGGTTCCAGAGCCTGCACACCCGCGTTAACAACGGCGAGCCCTTTGGCTACCTCAACGCCGACGTCCCCATGGAGCTGCTGCGCGCCATGGACATCCCCTTTGTGGTCAACCAGTGGTGGGCTGCCATCTGCGCCGCCAAGCGCATGACCCGCAAGTACTTTGGCCTGGTCAACGACGCAGGCTACCGCGACGACCTGTGCTCGTACTGCGCCACCGCCTTTGCCGAGTCGCTCGACCCGGACGACCACGCCATCGACCCCGAGACCGGCAAGCCGCTGGGCCCCTGGGGAGGCCTGCCCCATCCCACCATCGCCATCACCCGCGCCGCCTGCGACATGCAGAACAAGATCTTCGAGCTGTTCTGCAAGAACCATGGCGCCAAGCTCTACACCATGGAGGCCACGCAGGCCCGCAAGACTCCGCTCAACTGGTGGGACATGGACGTCGATGATTGGGAGGAGCTCTACGACTCCGATCGTCTCGACGAGGCCGTGGAGGACGAGAAGCAGCTCATCCGCTTCCTCGAGGAGGAGACCGGCCGCATGTTCGATATGAACAGGCTGGTCGAGGTCATGAACCTGATCAACGAGCAGGAGACCTGGTACCGCAAGACGCGCGACCTCATCGCCGTCACCCGCCCCGCCCCGGTCACCGTCGTCGACACCATCAACGCCGTCATGCAGGCTCAATGGCAGCGCGGCACGCAGTGGGCTGCCGATCACGCCAAGAGCCTCTACTATGAGATCAAGGACCTGGTCGACCGCGGGGTGCCCGCCGTTCCCAACGAGAAATACCGTCTGATGTGGATTGGCCGCGGCCTGTGGCACGACTTCGAGTTCTATCAGAGCTTCGAGAAGAAGTACGGCGCGGTCTTTGTCTGGACCATGTACCTGGCCATGGGCGCCGACGCCTACATCCGCCACAACGTGGAGGAGGACCCGCTGCGCGCGCTGGCCGCCCGCGAGATCGGCATGGAGGACTTCCTGCACATGCCACCTTGGAACAGTGGCTGGTTTGTCAAGGAGGCCAAGGCAAACGGCATCGACGGCGTGGTCTACATGGTGTCGCCCAACTGCCTCCAGGCCGTCGAGGGCTCCTACTTCATCGAGAAGGCCTTGGAAGACGCCGGCATCCCGGTCCTGCGCTTCAACTCCGACCCGGTCGATCCGCGCAAGTGGAACGCTCAGACCATGAACGGCATGATCGAGGACTTCATCGAGAACCGCGTCATTCCCAACGCTGGCAAGTAACGGCGTCAACGGGGCGCGGCCTGCCAACGAGTCGGCCGCGCCCTTTACCGCATCCCCACGTTCTTGTATCTGTACACCGCTCGTTAAGCATTGGAGGAATCTATGGGACAAGGACCGCTTACCGGCATCAGGGTCGTCGACCTCACCCAGTTTGAGTCCGGCACCGTCTGCACCGAGACGCTGGCCTGGCTGGGCGCCGAGGTCATCAAGGTCGAGCGCCCGGTCCGCGGCGAGCTCGGCCGCTTTGCCGGCGGCGACATGGAGCATGACGCATACGGCTTCATCGTCCTCAACATGAACAAAGAGGGCGTCACCTGCAACATGAAGACGCCCGAGGGCCACGACCTCATCCTCAAGCTCCTCGAGAAGTCCGACGTGATCGTCGAGAACATGAGCCCCGGCGCCATGGAGCGCTTGGGCCTGGGCTACGAGGACTGCAAGAAAGTCAATCCCAAGATCATCTACGGCTCCATCAAGGGCTTTGCCACCGGCAGCCCCTACCAGGACTACCCCGCCTTCGACCCCATCGCCACCCACATGGGCGGCTTTGTGGCCGCCACCGGCTGGCCCGACAAGCCCGTCAAGTCGGGCGTCTCGGTGGCCGACTCCGGCACCGGCTACATGCTGGCCCTCTCCATCATCGCCGCCCTCTACCAGCGCGACCACCAGGGCGTGGGCCAGAAGATCGAAGTCGCCATGCAGGACTACATGATTGGCCTCGGCCGCAGCGGCTGGGAGCCCTTCTACAACACCGGAAAGCCGCCTCGCCGTGTGGGCAACGGCATGCCGCTCGAGGACGTGGCCCCCTCCGACACCTTCCCCTGCAAGCCGGGCGGTCCCAACGACTACGTGCACATCTACACCTCGCGCCACGAGGGTGCCACCGACTGGGACCGCTTCTGCAAGGTCATCGGCCACGAGGAGCTGCTCGACGACCCCGACATGGCCACCCCGCAGAGCCGCTACCAGCATAAGGATCGCCTGAACGCGATCATCACCGAGTGGACCATGCAGCACACCAAGATGGAGGCCACCAAGATTCTGGCCGAGAACCACATCCCGGCCGGCGCCCTGCTCGACATCCAGGACTTCTACGATGATCCGCAGTACATGGAGCGCAACCTGGTGGTCGAGATCGACCATCCGCAGCGTGGCAAGCTCAAGGCCGTGGGCTTTGCCCCCAACATGTCAGAGAACCACATCGACTACAAGAGCTCTCCGGCGCTGGGCGGCAACAACAAGGACATCTACCAGGACCTGCTGGGCCTTACCGATGAGGAAATGGCCGAGCTCAAGGAGAAGAAGGTCATCTAGCTTCTCGGCGAGCAGCAAGCAGTCTTGCAACCAAGTGCGCTGACCGCCAGTCGAGCGGGGCTGTCCAGCAGGGATGGCCCCGCTCTCTCTGAGCGGCGGTGCAAGAAAGGGGCGTCACATATGGCAACAACAACTCCATCTCCGCTCGAGGGGATCAAGGTCCTCGACTTCACGGCCTTTGAGGCGGGCACCGTCTGCACCGAGACCCTGGCTTGGTTGGGTGCCGAGGTGTGGAAGGTCGAGCGCCCCGTCAAGGGTGAGGCCGGGCGCTACTCCATCGCCCATCCCGATATGGACACCGTGGGCTTCACCATCCTCAACATGAACAAGGAGTCCATCACCTGCAACTTCAAGAAGCCGGAGGGTCTGGAGCTCATGAAGGAGCTCGTGGCCAAGGCAGACGTGATGGTGGAGAACATGGGCCCGGGCGCCATCGAGCGCGCCGGTCTGGGCTACGACGTCTGCCGTGAGATCAACCCGCGGATCATCTACACCCAGATCAAGGGCTTCGACATGGGTGGCAAGGGGCGCGACTACCCCGCCTTCAACCCCATCGCCGCAGCTATGGGCGGCCTGGCTGCCGTCAACGGACCCGCTGGCGGACCTCCCATGCAGTGCGGCGTCAACGTGGCCGACAACGCCTCCGGCATGATCGCCGCCATGACCGTGCTGGCCGCCATCCTTCAGCGCGATAAGACCGGCGAGGGCCAGCGTCTCGAGATCGACATGCAGGACATCGTCATCGGCCTGGGCCGCTCCAACTGGGAGCCGTACTACAACACCGGAAAGCCACCGCGCCGCGTGGGATCGGGCATGCCCATGGAGGACGTCGACCCCTGCAACCTCTTCCCCTGCAAGCCCTTTGGCCCCAACGACTACGTGCACATCTACTGCTCGCGCCACCCCGGGTCAAAGAACTTCGACGACCTGTGCCGCATCATCGGCCACGAGGAACTGCTCGACGACCCCGACATGGCCACCCCGCACGAGCGCTTCCTGCACCGCGACAAACTCTATCCGCTGATTGAGGAGTGGACCAGCAGGTACACCAAGCAGGAGGCCATGGACATCCTCTGCAAGCAGGGTAACATCCCCGCCGGCGCGGTTCTCGATGTCGAGGACATCACCAACGACGACCGTTTTGTGGAGACCGGCACCATGGTCGAGCAGGACTACTACGGCAAGAAGGTCCGCTATCCCGGCTTCACGCCCAAGATGGACGGCTACAAGGTCGACTACAGGCCCTCGCCGGCGCTGGGCGGCAGCAACGAGCACGTCTACCACGACGTGCTGGGAGTGGATGACGACAAGCTGGCCCAACTCAAGAAAAACGGCATCATCTAGCTCGGCGACACTAGTCAAGCGCACAAGGCAGCGAAGGGGGCGGGCCACAGCTCAAGGCGATGGCCCGCCCCCTTCGCGCTACTGTGCGGGCCGAGGAGCACGCCGCATGGGATGGTCCTCGATGGCGTGGCGCAGGGCCTCGTGGGTAAGATTGGCAAAGGGCTCCACCGCAGCCTGGTTGCTCAGCAGCTCGGGGTGTTCGAGGAGCCTAAACAGCATGCCGAGGGCGGCGGTGACAAAGTATGTGCTCAAAAAGCTCGCGCTCTCCGGCGGCAGGTAGCGACCTCCCAGGATGAACTCGATATCCGCCTTGACCAACGGCTCGTAGAGGCCTTCCAGGTAGGGGGCCAGGCCGGCTGTGGGGGAGGAGAGCACCTTCAGGTAATAGGTGCGGTTGCCGGCGAGCACGTTCAAGAACGTCTGGAAGAAACCGCTGTGGTCAAGGGAGCGCACGCCCAGCTTGTTGAGCACGTAGCAGGGGAGGTCCTGATAGGGGTCTTGGGATCCGGGGCCGGGCTCTACCAGCTGCTCGCGCTCAAAGCGCTCCTGCAGCGCATCGGCCAGCGCGCTTCTGAAGGTCCAGATGACGAGGTCGGTCTTATCGGTGAAGTGGTAGTAGAACGTCTTGCGGTTGATGCCCATGGCGTCAACCAGCTTGCTGACGTTGACCTTCTCCAGCGGCTGGCTCTCCACCATGGACACAAACGCCCGGGCGATGCCCCGCTTGGTCTGCTCGCTCTTGCTCACCGGCGCGCCTCCTCTCGCCTTACCTCGTTCAGCTTACCAGCAGTTGCGGAGAACGGTGCGCCGAGCCTGAAGAAAGACAACCGCGGCCATGCGCCCACAGTCCGTCAGAGGTGCACACGGGGGTGGTCAAAAATGCCCAGTCAATCCTCCGCACCTGTCACCGCCCAGGCGCGGGGCTGTGCAAAGCAGCATTGAGCGTCCTGTTGAATCCGTCCCAAACCGGCTTCGGACACGGCTTGGGGCTATAGTGCTTGCTGAAAGAGGTGCCTGCAAAGACCGCGGCAGGCCCATCGTCCGTTTTACGTCGCTCCGAGGGCTTGGCTGGCGGCGTACCTGGTAAGGAGGAATGGCGCATGGATATCGAGCACCATCAGATGACCGACCGTGTCGACCGCATGATCAAGAGCCTCAAGATCAATAAGTACCCGCTCTGCGTGCAGCAGTTCCGGCTGGCCGTTGAGGCGCTGGACGAATCGGCTGGCGAGGACATGATCACCCGCCGGTCCAAGGTGCAGGAGCGCATCCTGGACAAGATCAACATCTTCATGGACGACGACGAGCTCATTCTGGGCGAGGGCGCCGATAAGCCCTTTGGCCTGGAGATGACTTACGAGTACGGTGTGTGGACCAAGGACGAGGTCGACTCCCTCAAGTCCGAGATTTACACCATCTCGCCCGAGGACGAGAAGGAGCTCTACGAGCTCAACGAGCGCTTTGCCGGCAACTCCATGAACCAGAACCTGATCGGCGCCATGTCCAAGAGCCTGGGCCAGAACGACCGCCTGTGGCCGTTCATGAAGTCCGGCGTCATACTTCCGCCTTGGAAGAGCCGCACCGGCGGCTCCGGCGGCGGCTACGCCATGTCCGGCATGGGCCTGGGCCCGGGCTTCTACCTGATCGCCGTCGACTACGACCGCATCCTCAAGGAGGGCGCAAAGGGCGTCATCGCCGAGGCCAAGCAGTGCCTCGAGGACCTGCGCTACACCGAGGTCGACTCCATCAAGAAGCAGATGTACTGGGAGGGCATCGTCCGCGTCTTTGAGGCTTGGTGCCGCTGGGCCGGCCGCTACGCCGACCTGGCCGAGTCCAAGGCGGCCGAGTGCACGGACCCGCAGCGCAAGGCCGAGCTGCTGGAGATGGCCCGCATTTGCCGCAAGGTCCCGTACAACCCGCCCGAGACCTTCCGCGAGGCCATCCAGGCCTACTGGATGACCTTCCTCATGGCCTGCCCCAGCCCCACCACTTCGCTCGGGCGCATGGACCAGCTGCTCTACCCGTTCTACAAGCACGACATCGAGGCCGGCCTGATCACCGACGAGGAGGTTCTCGAGCTGCTCGAGGTCTTCCGCGTGAAGGTCATGAAGATCAACCGCGTCTCCGGCAAGGCCAACCGCACCAAGAACTCCGGCATGGCCAAGTGGTACAACGCCACCATCGGCGGCGTGATTCCCGAGACCGGCGAGGACGCCACCAACGAGCTCACCTACCTGATCCTGGACGCTGCCGAGGAGACGGCCCTGCCGCACCACACCGTCACCCTGCGCGTGCACGAGAAGACCCCGCCCGAGCTGCTGCGCCGCGCTCTCAAGGTGGTGCGCTCCGGCATCGGCATGCCGGCCTTCGTGGGCGATAAGTCCTACGAGAAGTTCTTTGTCGACAACGGCATGTCCGTCGAGGACGCCCGCGACTACTGCATGACCGGCTGCGTCGACGGCAACATCCCCGCCAAGACCCGCACCCTGCAGGTCACCTTCTTCATCACCACCCAGTGCCTGGACATCTTCATGCACAACGGCTTCTGCCGCTACACCAACGAGATGGTGGGCAAGCAGCTCGGCGACGTCACCAAGATGGAGACCTTCGACGAGTTCAAGGAGAAGTTCTACCAGCAGATGGACTTCCTCATCAGCGAGGCTGCCGAGCGCCAGAACGTCGAGCTCATCGCCGAGAACGAGCTCTTCCAGAACAGCTTCATCTCCGCTCTGACCGAGGACGGCGTCAAGTGCGGCCACGACTCCACCGACCGCCAGCTCTTCTTTGAGAACGGCTGCGTGCTGGGCTGCGTCGGCGGCGTAAACACCGGCGACTCGCTCGAAGCCATCAAGAAGCTCGTGTACGACGAGAAGAAGTACACCATGCAGCAGCTGCTGGACGCCCTGGACGCCGACTGGGAGGGCTACGAGGAGATGCACCAGTACTTCCTCAACGCGCCCAAGTACGGCAACAACATCAGCGAGCCCGACACTCTGACGGCTGAGGTCTACCAGCGCTTTGCTGACTTCTGCTACAGCAACAAGGAGGCCTACGGCGGAACCATCATCCCCAACGCCATCTCCATCTCCGCCCACCAGCCGGGCGGCGCGGTGACCGGCGCCACGCCCGACGGCCGCAAGGGCGGTCAGGTCCTGGCGGACGCCAGCCTCTCGCCCGAGCGCGGCTTTGACAAGGAGGGCCCGCTGGCCGTCATGGAGTCCGCCCTCAAGATCAACGCCGACCCCTATCAGGGCATGCTCCACAACATGAAGTTCACCCCCAGCGCCCTCAAGACCGATGAGGACCTGGACAAGCTGGGCAGCGCCATCAAGACCTACCTCTCCGCCGGCGCCAAGCACATCCAGTTCAACGTCGTGAACCGTGACGAGCTGGTCGACGCCAAGGAGAACCCCCAGGACCATGACAACCTGGTGGTCCGCGTGGCCGGCTACTCCGCCTACTTTGTGCGCCTGACCCCGCAGATCCAGGACGAGGTCATCGACCGCACCGCCTTTGACGAGGTTCAGTAAGCGGTAGCGCACAGCCCCACCGCGGGTTTGCATCGTTATCGTTGGGCGAGCCGGAGCAAAAACGCTCCGGCTCGCTTCGTTTACGCTGGTACACGGGCTGTAGAGTGACTTCCTGACCGGTTGTTGCTGTGGAAGTATTAGCCCCGTCTGCATATTTAAATGTGCATAAATGCCCACGCTCGGGCGGAATGTGGCGTTTTTGTGAATCGCCAGCGGGCAATGTTACCGGCCCGTAATACACTGCAACGTGCTGAGGTTTCATGGCATATGGCAGGAGGGATGCAAGACATCAGGTCGCACGCGTTTCTATGAGGTAGAAACCCAGCCGCACGTATCTGTTGGACCATGGTAAGGGGGAAACAAAGCCATGACGCTCGTTGTCATCTTCTTCGTTGGCTTCGTTCTCGCCGTCGTTCTCGGACAGACGCTCAAGATCAACGCTGGCCTTGTCGCCATCGTGATCGGCTTCATTCTGTTCTGGATCTTTGGCGGCAAGAACGGCGCCCTGGGTTCGTCTACAGGATTTATCAAGACGTTCCCCACCACCCTGTTCTGGAACTACTCGATGCCCGTTATCTTCTACGCCTTCGCAGCTGCTAACGGCACCCTGAACGTCCTGGGCAGGAAGATCGTCTACGCCTTCCGTCACGCCAAGTGGGCACTGCCGTTCGCCATCTTCGTGGTCGCCATCATCGTGGCCATCGCAGGCGCCGGCACGATGAACACCTTCATCATCGCCCCGCTGGCTTGGGGCCTGTGCGTGGCCGCCGGCATCACGCCGTACATCGTCCCGGTTGCCCTCTGGACCGGCTCGTTCGTGGGCGCGTTCATGCCTTGGACCTCTAACGGCGCTCTGACCATCGGCATGTACGAGCAGTACCTGCCCGGCATCGACGGCTTTGCCATGCAGGTTCGCGTGGCCGGCTACTACGCCGTCATGGCTATCGTCTTCCTGATCGTCATGTACGTCCTGACCCGTGCTTGGAAGACCGTCAGCTACAAGAAGTTCGGCATCGAGGCCGACGAGGCCCCCACCGACTCCATGGAGAAGCCCGAGTCCTTCAACAAGCACCAGGTCGCCACGCTGGTCATCATCTTCGCCCTCATCCTCCTGCTCCTGGTTCCCGCTATCATCAACCAGTTCGCTCCCAGCAAGAGCATGGCTTGGATGAGCAAGAACTTCACCATCCCCGTGACTTCGGTCCTCGGCATCTCCCTGGTGGCCATCTTTGGTGGCAAGACCATCAAGGAAGTGTTCTCCTCGGACGTCAACTGGAACATGATCTACCTCATCACCGGCATGGGCATGTACTGCGGCCTTGCCGCCACGCTCGGCATCGTCGACACCCTCGGCAACGCCATGCAGGGCATGAACCCCGCCTACGTCGGCCCGGCTCTCTGCCTCATCGGCTCCGCGCTCTCGATGGTCACTTCGGCCTCTACGGTGCAGCCGCTGCTCTTTGCCATGATGCCCGCCCTGCAGGCTGCTACCGGCCTGTCGCTCGAGGCCATGGTTGTCCCCATGATGGTCGGCGTTGGCGTTACCTCCTTCAGCCCCATCTCCACGGGCGGCGCTGCCTCCCTCATCGGCGCCCCCAAGGGCATCCCCGAGAAGCTCTTCGTGTACCAGCTGGTCACCGCTGTCGCTCTGATGATCGTGGCCTTCCTGCTGGCCTTCACGCCGCTCTACTCGTTCCTGGGCGCGCTGTAGGATGTCTTCTGACCTGATGGGCATCTAACGCATACAACATATGCTGACAAGGGGGCCGCGCAGCTGAGCGCGGCCCCTTTTGTACGCTCATCATCAGGGATTGTGTTGTCTCCGGGGATGGTTCTCTTTGGATGTCAACGTGTCAACGAGGACGGTTCTCTTTGACAACTTCTGGCGCGATGACACCCCTGTTCCCGGCTGCGCTGTCTGGTGTGAGCTCGGCTGGTTATGGATATTTCATGGATAGGCTGACACGCAATAATTGTAAATTGTGCGTCGTTGCCGCGACCTTGGGCGTGCGCTGTGCACAATGTTAAATCTGCAGCTAGATAGGGCTAATTTCGGTCATGATGAGAGACCGTGAGTTTATGGATGGAGCCGTGGCATTGCGGCAGCGGTGCCAGTGGTGCTGCATCTGATCGTATCTCGGCAGGCAACGAGAAGGGAGCTTTGCTACATGTTGGATCGCATCGATTTCGACGAGAGCGAACTTGAGGTCAAGGGCGAGTACCGAGGCCGTTTTGGGTCGCCTGACAACTACCGTCTTAACTACCCGATTCCTGCTGGCGAGAACCTCATGGCCATGTATCGCGGCGAGAAGCCCCTCTGGATTCCGCGCACCATGGACATCAAGCCCTTTGGCCCTCGCGTGCTGCCGGAGAACAAGGTCCGCGGCTTTGTGATGGAGGCCAATCGGATGTCTCCCGAGGAGTACGGCGGCCCCGACCCCTTTGGCGTGCAGTGGATCTTCGAGCCCCAGGTTGGCGGCTCAATGGTGCGCCCAGGCAGCCCCAAGGTCACCGACCTCGACGAGTGGTTCGACCAGATTGATCATCCCGACCCCGATACCTGGGACTGGGAGGGCAGCGCGGCCTCTAACAAGGAGTTCTTCGAGAAGAACTATGCGGACGAGATGCCCCGTGTGACGCTGTTTACGGGCTTCTTTGAGCGTCTCATCTCCTGGATTGACTTCGAGGACGCGGCAGTGGCCATGATCGATGAAGAGGATGAGGAGAACGTCCACGCCATCTTCGAGTACCTGGCCGACTTCTACATCAAGGAGATTCGCAAGGTCCACGAGTACTTCCCCGGCGTGCAGATGATCCAGCTCCACGATGACTGGGGCAGCCAGGCTGCTCCGTTCTTCCCCCTCTCCGTGGTGGAGGAGATGATCGTCCCCCACATGAAGAAGGTCGCCGACGCCACCCATGAACTAGGCATGATCTTCGACCAGCACAGCTGCGGTTTCAACCGCGCGCTGGCACCGGCCATGGTCGAGATCGGCGTCGACAGCTGGCAGCCTCAGCGCATCAACGACAGCTGGGCCATCAACGAGGATGTCGGCAAGGACATGGTCATCTACTGCGTGCCTGAGAACACCCCCAAGGGGCTCTCGCCCGAGGAGTACGATGACATGGCGCATCGCTGGGTTGACGAGCACATCGAGACCTTCCTTGAGCGTCCCTTCATCTTCCATCCCGCGCCCTCTGACCCCACTCAGAAGACCTTCGTCGACCGCGAGTTTGTGAGGGGCGTCTACAAGTGGAGCCGCATCGCCCTTAACGAGGCGTAATAGCCGGCGTCGACCAACTGAATAGAAGCAAGAGCTGCGGGCGTACCCCACTGGTGCGCCCGCAGTGCATTGAGGGACTGCATTGCGTCCTGAGCGCGGTGGGGAAGGGGCCGGGGCGAGGTGGCGCAACCAGAAACTCGGAGCTTTCGCATGCATGCCGTTCAGACAACGGACCGATGCAACCTCGACTCAGATTGGATATGTACGAGATTTGAGGTTTTGCATGATTGCGAGGCTGTGCGTCCCTCTCTTGAAGCGCTGGACGGGGGTCGTGCAAGCTTTGGAACAGTCAATCCCGGGCTTTTACCGACACGCAGCTGCCCGCCCATCTTCCACACCATGAAAAGCTCAAACCTCGCACATCGGAATCTTTGGAAGGCATCGCTCATAACAACTCGGAGGCCAGGGGACGTCATCGGACCCTCAGGTGTTTCTTTCCGTCCTGGAAGCAGGGGTAAACGCGGCACCAAGTCCAGACTCCAATATGCTGCTGTGAGTTAATTCCGTCTAGGCGTCTTGGAATGCGTTAGCAAGAAACTCCTTGATCGGCATCGCGGTGTCAATCTCGTCGTATCCCAGCGTGGCCCCTGCGCTCGGTTACTGCACCATACTCCCACAGGGGTTCTGGGCCGAGGAGGCGCGTCCGGGCTGCAACCCTGCCCGCGGCATCACCGCCTATGTGCCGGTTGAGCACGACCAACCGGGAACGCCTTGCCGCATGTACACCTTCCCGCACCCCGATGACCTGCAGC
>OMWF01000254.1 GCA_900314665.1 uncultured Actinomycetes bacterium | reverse complement strand
GTTGCATCGAGGAAACACCACGGGGAGGAACGCTTCAGATGCTCTGAGCGTAAGGCGTCTTGCGGCTGCGAACGGTTGGCTGCGCCGCGACCCACTGCGCAGCCCCGCTGACGACGCCGACGAGCCACAGTATCACGCAAAAACTCAAATCTCGTGCACTCGCTCGGCAGTTCTCACATGAGTCTCTCCTCCTGCTAGAGGCGAGGTGCCTCCAGACGCCCTCGCACACACCTCGAGCGCATGAAAAGTGCCCCGAGGCAGATAGTCCCCGGGGCACTACGGAGGGCATTCAGTTGTTCTGACTCAATGCGGCTGAAGGCCTGACGTACCCTTACTCGGCAGGAGTGCCAAACATCTCGGCGCTCATGTCGCGAATGACCTCGCTCGTGTAGTCGTATACCCCGTCAAAGCTGCTGATGCCCAGGCCCTGCGACAGACACGGAATGTAGTACTTCTTCTGCGCGCCGTACTCGTGGCAGGCCTTCTCGGTCCAGTAGCGAATGTCGTCCTTGCTCCAATCGGCCTTGTCGACCTTGCCGCTGTCGATGCCGCCCATGAAGGTGATCTTGTCGCCGTACCCCTCAATCAGGGCGGGCAGATCGTTGGTGGTCTGCGGGCCCTGCCAGATGTCGATGCCCATCTCGATCATGTACGGCACCAGGGTGGCTGCGTAGCAGTCCGCGTGGTGGACGACCAGGCCCTCTTTGGTGTTCTCCTTCCAGAACTTGTAGACCCGCTTGTAGGGCTCAAGGAAGAACTCGGCAAACATCTCGGGCGAGAGGAACGTGGATATCTGGGTGCCCCAGTCGTCATGGTGGAAGACGCCGTCGGGCTGCACGTACTCGCACCACTGCTCGGCCATGCGCAGCTCGTAATCGGCGATGTAGTTGATGAGCTCGTGCATCTCGTCGGGGTACTCGTAAAAGGCGATCAGCGCGTTCTTGATCTCCATCAGGTAGTGGGTCATCTCAAACAGACCGGGGAAGATCATGGGCAGCACGAACTGGTCCGAGCGGTCGACCTTCTCGACCTCGTCAATCAAAAACTGCCAGTCCTTGCGCGTGAAGTCCTCGATCTTGGGGGCGTGGACGTACTCTTGCCAGTGCTCGATGTCCTTGCAGACGATGTGCTCCTCGTCGTGGATGGGGAACTGGCCGATCTGCCCCTCGCGCCACTCCTGAGTGATGCCCCAGGCATCCTTGACCGGGCCGCCGCCGGGCTGCGCCCAGGGCACGTGGAGGGGGTTCTCGGTAAAGATGACAAAGGCCTCATACTGCTGGACAAAGCGGTCAGGATTCTCGCCTTTGATGGTGGCGAGCAGGTTCTCTTTCCTGCTGAGCATGATGGTCTCCTTTGTTTCAGATGTGGTGGCTTGACCTGCGACGATGACCCAAACCAAAGGCTGCTTGGCAAGCGATGACATCTCTAACTTAAGGTTGGGGAGATCTCTGTTCAAGCGGTTGGACGGCAAAGAAGCGAGCCACTTAGTTAGGGTGGTTCAACCGTTTCATGCGCTTTTGCCCGACTGTCCGCTTTACGTGTACGACAGCACGTAGAACGCGGTCATCTCCGGGAAGGAGTCAAAGTAGCGGGGCGTACCCAGGTACCCGCCGCATCCGCACTGGGGGATGGTCCGCAGCTGCGCATGCGGGTAGAGCCTGTTGGCTTGCGCCCGCTCCCAGACGCTGTAGCGCTGGTACTTGCCGCCCCCGCGATGGATGAGGACCTGTCCGCTGCTCTCCCGGCCAATATCCCCGATGACCTTGACCAGCGGCGCCTTGCCTGCAGCTCGGGGGTCGGGCCAGTCCTGCACGGAGGCGCCACCGCCCTCGCATCCGTAGGCGCATGCGGTCATGCCGTCAATAAGAGCCAGCGGGCGCAAGGTCCTGTCAGACTCCTCGCGCACCAGGTAGACGTCCCCGTCCAGGCCCTTCTCGCCCACCAGCAAACGATGGGTCAGGCCGGGCAGCCGCGGGGCCTCAAGCGGAGCCGTGAGCGCGAATCCCTGATAGGCGCAATCACCTATGGTCTGGGCCAACGGGCACGCGGAGGCGTCTGCCATGGAGGACTCCTTGCTGATGCGATTACGGCGTTATCACGCTCACCGTACCATAGATTTTATTGAAAATATCTTTACTATATTTGTTAACATTATTGAAGTTTCCCTGCTTGTGCACCGTGCCGTCCGTAACGTATCGCTAGCAGTTGATGATGGCATAAGTACCAACTTGCCATTTCATCTCAACCATAAGTTGAACGCATGGAACGTTCGACAGCAAAAACCCGCGCCCTTGTTGGAGCCCGCGTCCGCGAAGAGCGTCACGCGCAGGGTATATCGCTGCGCGTTCTAAGCAACATGACCGGGGTCGATTACAAGCGTCTCTGCCAGCTCGAGAATGGCCGGGCAAATGTGACGCTGGACACGCTCGCCAAAGTTGCCGAGGGCTTGGACGTCCCCCTGGTGAGGTTCTTTGAGTTTGACGGAGGGTCTACCTTCGAGTATTCACAGGTGGACGGGCGTCGCTGATCGGATTTGGCCGGATGGTCTTCTCGCCGACCGCATGCCCTCCCCCGCCCGCCCGCCGGAACTCGCGCACACCGTCCGCGCCTGCAAGCGCCTCCCCCAGAGAAGCCGCGGTAAGCTGGTATACCAACTTTTCACGTGGAGGCGCGCATGGACCAAGAGTTCGCATACGAGCAAGAGCATCTGAGCAACGCCCACGCCAAGCTCACACAGATTTATGAGCGTCTAAACCAGGAGCTCGAGCGCGAGAAAGCCGCTTTTGAGAAAGCCGTCGCCGATCGTCTCGACGACGTGACCTTCAACTTTTCCAGCGATGACGACGTGATGGAGACGCTCGCAGACCTAGAGGCCAACAACCTCATCATCGACAGCTACGGAGACGCCCGCACCGCCACCAAAGACGAGCTCAAGCGGATGCGCCTGCTGCTGCGCCGGCCCTACTTTGCCAAGGTGAGCCTCGAGTTCAAGCCGGGTCAGCCGCCGCGCGACATCTACTTGGGCGCCGCCGGCGCGGTGGACGAGAACCGCCGCCACTTCATCGTGGACTGGCGCAGCCCCGTGGCAGAGGTCTACTACAACCAGGCCAACGGCCGCACCTCGTACGAGGCCAACGGCCGCACCATCGAGGTCGACCTCAAGCTGCGCCGCCAGTTTGACCTCAGCCGCGACAAGCTCCACGCCTACTTTGACACCACGGTGGCCATCGAAGACCCGCTGCTTCTGGCCTCGCTCTCCGAGCGCCGCTCAGACAAGATGCAGGCCATCACCGCCACCATTCAAAAAGAGCAGAACGAGGTCGTCCGTCACAAGGACGTGCCGGTGCTGCTGGTCAACGGCATCGCCGGATCGGGTAAGACCTCGGTGCTGTTGCAGCGCATCGCCTACCTGCTCTACCAGGAGCGCGACACCCTCAAGCCGGACCAGGTCTACCTCTTTAGCCCCAACCCCGTCTTTGAGCGCTACATCGACGGCGTCCTGCCCGACATGGGCGAGCGAAACCCCCAGATCCTTACCTGGAAGAGCCTGATTGCGGCGCTGGGGCTGGCCGACCACGGCGCTGGCGACGACGTCCCCGCCAGCGTGCTTCTGGACATGGAGGAGAAGGTCAAGACGCTCACCCTGGAGCCTCGGGACTTTTCGGAAATCCGCATCGGCGACCGGGTACTGATCAAGGTCACGCAGGTGCAGAACACCGCCGGCAAGTACGCGCGCATCCCGCTGGGGTCGCGCTTTACCTCGCTGGTCAAGGAGGACTTGCACGAGAAGCTCGACAGCCGGCTAGCTCAACTGGCCATGGACGAGGACGTGCAGGACGAGATGCAGGCCCTGGACGTCGACACCCAGGTGGAAATCTTTGGGTACGCCATCGCTCCCAGTACCGAGGCGGAGGTCGTCGAGCTTGCCCAGCAGTACGTGCACTACTGCTATTACGAAGCCCACGATCTTATCGAAAACGCCAGTTGGCTGCGCATCGATCGCATTGGCATGCGTCTGTTGGGAACGTCCAACCTGTCCGCTGTGGAGTGGCTCTACCTCAAGCTTCTCATCACCGGAGACACCGTGCGCGAAGCTCGCTACGTGATGGTCGACGAGGTGCAAGACTACACAGAAGCCCAGCTCATGGTGCTGACCCGCTACTTTGCCAAGGCGCACTTCCTGCTGCTTGGCGACGAGCATCAGGCCATCAAGGAGAGCACGGCCACCTTCCCCCAGATTCGCCAGATCTTTGACCGCAGCTTTGGCGAGGTGGACGAGTGCCGGCTGCTCACCAGCTATCGCAGCTCGCCGGAGATCACCGAGCTCTTTACCAGGCTGTTGTCGGAGGAGGAGCGAGGTCGAACCTCAAGCGTGCGCCGCGAGGGTCACAAACCGCACATCAAGAGCTGCGCCGATGAGAGCGAGTGGCTCGCAGCCCTGCAAGAGGCAGTCGAGAAAGGACGCGACGAGGAGGGCCTGACTGCCGTCATCACGCAGAGCAAAGACCATGCCTGGAGACTCTCCAAGCAGCTGGGCGACACGGTCACGCTGATGGACGGCAAGGCGCCGCTTCCCAGCGAAGGGGTGGTGGTCATCAACTTGCTGCTGGCCAAGGGCCTTGAGTTTGATCGCGTCATCATCCCCGATGCCGACGAGCGCACCTATCCCGACACGCCGCTCTCCCGCCGCCGCCTCTACACCGCGCTCTCCCGCGCAACCCAGCACGTCACCGTGCTGTCCCAGGGATCGCTCACCCCGCTTATATGAAGAGGACGCCGGCGAGCTTGAGCTCGTCGGCGCCCTCAACTGCGGGGTTTTGCCGGCTTTGGCGGGGCCTGACCCCGAAGGGCCCCTTCGGCTCCAACTTTTTGCGGTTTTGACCGGGCCTGACCCCGAAAGGCATCTCCGCCGCCAACTTTTGACGGTTTTGGCCAAGCCGGAGCCGCAAAACCCCGGTATCTACGAAAGCCTCCAGACAAAACACCAGGTACACAGGTTCTAACATCTTCTGAGCGTCGCGTCGC
>OMWF01000016.1 GCA_900314665.1 uncultured Actinomycetes bacterium | reverse complement strand
CGAGGCGACGCTCGGCGACGACGCGGAGTTCACGGGCAGGAGCATCGTCTCGTATTCGTTCATGGGGGACGACACCCCGGTGAAGACATGGAAGGAGATGGAGGTCGGGGTCCTGCGTGCGCTTTGCGACCTCGACCTCGGACGGCTTTACTCGATATCTGAGGGGATCACGTTCCCCGGAAGCGCCTTCGAGCACGACGAAAGGCCGGGCTACACGAAGGTGAGCGATGGCCTCTTCGTCAAGTCCAGCACCAGCACGCGGTTCAAGATTGAGCTTCTGAAGAGGCTGTTCGAGCTCCTCGACGTAGACAAGAGCGAGCTCCTCATCAAGATGACGCCTGCTAGTTAGTCTTTTCGGGGGAACTCCGGCGTCGGGGAGATAGGGTCCTTCCTGCTCCCCGCCGTCGCTAGGTGTTCCTGACGGCGGGGAGGGCGGCCGCGGGGGGGCGCGGGGGTGTCGGCGTAGAAGTACGCAGTACTGGATTGGCTACACTTCTTGCCCTTCTTAATCCATTCCGCGTATCGCTCATCGCGGTCAACCCTCACAAATGGTGCTGACCTGCGTCTTCGTGCAACGTCGCCGCACATGTGCGCACTGGCCGTATTTGAGTTACGACCAGCCATTTCCATATAGCGCGAGCGTAAGATCTAACAAGGCTCCTGTGCGCGATTGGTACGGTGGCATTTGATGTTGGCGCGCTCTGGTCGCTTGCGGCCTTAATTGCAGAGCTATTGGGCTAGTCTCCGTCCCAGCTGATATGCGTTTTCCAGATCTTTGGGAAAGTTGCGCTCGCGAGAAAGCTTCTTTTTACCCTCGTCAAAGCTCGCCATATCAAACCGGGAATAGTCCGACACCTGCAATGTGTCATAGCACAGGTACAGGCAAACTTCGCCATTCAATATCTCGAGTTCTTTTGCGTACCCTTCAAACGCATCCCTGTAGAGGCGATCGTAGAACTCCTTCGTTGCGTTCATGCTGACGAACAATCCGACACGTACCGTACCTGTAAAGTAGTTGCGGTAATCGTCATAGGAAAGCGAGCAGAAGTGCAGCCTCTCCAGCACTGCAAAGTACCGGCTTGTCGGCCTTCCCAGGTATATCGGTGTCCCGATGAGAAGCGTGTCTGACTGAAATATCTTGTCAATAATTGGCGTCAGGTCATCTTTCCAATAGCAGTGGCACCTCTCCACGTTTTTTCTCTTGCAGAGCATGCAGCCCCTGCACCCAGCAAAGCTCAAGTCATATAGATTGATGTACTCGACTTCAGATCCGACGCTTTTTGCACCATCAGCTGCAGATTTCAATAACTTGGCGGTGTTCCATGCTTTTCTTGGGCTTGCGTTGAGTACCAGGGTTTTCATCGATTATCCCTCGCCATTCATGATTCAGTGATGCCTCTGATACGTATTCTGCGCGAAACGGCACATCGCACCAATCCTACAACCCTAGTTTCTTTAGATATGGGCAATATCTGCGATGATTGCCCAATGACGGGCACCCCGGCCCTGAGCCAGGTCGCGTTAATCGTCCCGCAAGCACCAATGGTGCCGCGCCTGCTTACGCTTGCGTTACAATCGACCGAGCGCCTTAAGCCGCGCATCGCATCCGTTCCATCCGCATCTCTGCATGCGTGCACTGCATCCGCACTGGAGGAGAACATGAGAGTCGTCAGTCAAGAACAGACCGTCAAGGACGGTAAGAACCAGACCGTGCTCACCATTGTGGCCGAGGTCCCCGAGGTGGACGAATTTATCGACAGCTTCTTCAAGAAGGAGGCCGAGCGCGAGATCGACGGCTTCCGCAAGGGCCATGTGCCACGCGAGGTCCTCATCAAGAAGGGCGGCGGTCGCGAGGCCGCTTACAGCAAGATCTCCGAGGACATCATCAACGAGCGCGCCTTTGCCGCCATCGACGACGCCGACGTGATCTTCACCACCGAGCCCGCCTTCAACGTCTCGCAGATCATCGAGGACCATCAGCCGTTCATCTTCACTGCCTCGGGCCAGACCATGCCCATCCTCAAGCTCTCCTCGACCGACCCGGTCACCATCAACATGCCGCCTGAGGAGGCAACCGAGCAGGAGATTTCCGACCACATTCAGAACTTGCGCGAGTACTACTACACCATGCGTCCGGCCGATAAGGAGGCCGAGCAGGGTGATTACGTGCTCATCCACATGACCTGCTCGACCCAGGGCCACGACATCAACGGGCTCACCAACGTCGATCGCCTGGTGGGCATTGGGCAGGGGAGCATGCCAGAGGCCTTCGATCGGCAGCTGCTGGGCACCAAGGCCGGTCAGTCGGTCTCCTTCGACTTCACCGTGACTCCCGAGGACCACGTCGAGTTCAATACCGACGGCACAGTGCACGTTGACGCTGACGTCAAGGAGGTTCAGGTCAAGCACCTCCCCGAGGTCGATGAGGCCTTCGCTCAGAAGCTCGGGTCCTCCGATGTCGAAGAGCTGCACAAGGCGGTGCGTGCGCTCATCAACCAGGCCAAGCGCGAGCAGCTCCCGCAGATCATGGAAGACCGCTGCATCGAGGCCCTGGCCCAGCGCATCGAGGAGCCTATCCCCGCCGACTACGTCGACTTCATGCGCAACAACGTCCTGGCCGACTTCTTCAACAAGCTTCAGGAGAAGGACGTCAACATTCAGGACTGGATCATCCACAACAACATTCAAAGCGAGCAGTTCAAGAAGGACGCGACCGAGCAGGCTGAGGCCCTTGCCCGTCGCAACGTGGCGCTCGAGTCGCTCTTCTCGCAGGCGGGCATGACGCTCGATGAGGCCGACATCCAGCGTGAGTTCGATGCGACCGACGATCCCGAGGGCACCCGCAAGCAGTGGGAGGACTCCCACCAGATGGCCCTCTTCCGTCAGGCTTGCCGTCGAAACAAGGTCATCAACTGGCTGGTCAAGACCGCCGAGGTTAACGTTGTCGAGGAGCAGATCCAAAGCGAGGTCCAGTAGGTTCACGGACCCATTCGGACTCTGATGGGCGCGGGGGCTGTGCGTCGGCCTTCGCGCCCATCGTCAATCCGGGCGCATGCGCGTGCTCTCGGCCACGGAGCTTCGCAGTCCGGTCTCGCCCCAGAATCCAACCGCGTCCCTCGATGAGGGTTTGCGATCAATGAGCCGCCCTGCTCAGTCCTCATCCTTCAAGGGCTCATGGCCAGCCGGAGAGGTTCTCTTCTCGTCCTCTTCAGGCGGCATATGCTTGTAATCGACTATCTCGAGCACCTCTTGCAGCGAGTGCACGCCCAGCTTGTGGTACACGTTTGCGATGTGGGTTTTGGCAGTGTGGATTGAAATCCACAGCTCTTGCTTAACGTAAGCCGCGTTATGGCCGCGGGCGAGGTACATGAAGACCTCGGTCTCCCGTTTTGAGAGCTCGTGCTCCTGAGCGATGCGCCTGACGTTGGCCTCCCATTCCTCCATGGTCGGACCCGTTTCAAGCGGCCTGGGCTCGGCCTCCGTGGCATACGCTATCGGCAGCGGCGGATTGGCCCGCGTGTCGGCCATCCACTGATAGGGTATGAGAACGTCAAAGAAGGGGAGCGTGGCGGTGCCCAGCAGCACTACCACCAGCCCCAGGCAGAGCAGGTAGTAGCCGCCGCCGTTCCCACCAAAGATCGAGAACATCAGAAATCCCAGGGCAAGCCCTCCGGCGGTTCCCAGGTAGAGGCAGAACCGGTTGAAGCCCGAGTACCGGTTGAAGTCGGTCTTGATGCCCGACGCCCAGAGGTACGAGAACACCATGAACCCAAACTCAAACACGTTGAAGCCGGTCAGTGTGATGATCTGCGCGATAAAAAGACCGGTCACCTGCGCCGTTGCGCTGATGCCCGTGCCCGGGGTGCGGAAGAACGCCGACAGAAAGATGCCGCCATAGAACAGCACAAGGCTGGTCCGCTGAAACGCGTAGATGCCATAGGTCTTGAGGTACTTCATGGGGTAGACGATGATGACCACCGCTGAGAGGGCGGCGCCTAGGATGGGCCATCCGTCGTTCAGGATGAAGGTGATGGTCCCGCTGTCCGCAAAGACGCCCTGGCAAAAGCCAAAGGCAAAGCCGTACACGATGACAAACATGTTTGAGGCGATAAGTTCGCCGGCGCTCAGGCGCACGGTGTCGCTGGGCGCTCCGTCGCCTTCCTGCGCCAGCTGTCGGCGGCGCTCGTCCTCTTCTCGCCTAGCTGCTTCGGCGGCCTCGATCTCTTCGCTGCTCGGCCCCTGAAAGAGGAGCGTCATGTTGGAGAGTATCGGGAGCAGGCAGATGGCGATGTTGACCAGCGGGATTGAGAGGAAGCTGATGAACAGCGCCAACGTGGCGCCGATGCCCATGTTAAAGGCCAGGTTGCGGTAGTCGCCCTCGCCGCCGCGGCCCTGGCGCTGCTGGGCAAGCCAGGGAAAGATAAGCAAGGCCCCGCTGATTCCCAGACATGAATAGAGCAGCACTTGCAGCAGGGGTGCTCGGTTGGGGACGATAAAGACGCAGAGGCTGATGAGCGAGGCAAAGATGGTGAAGGCGAGGTTGAGCGGGTTGATGTGCCCTCGCCTCCTGCTGTATGCCCGTTCCATGAATGCGTCGGAAAGGTGTGCGAGCACAAAGTACGTGCCGGCCAGCGACAAGTACAGCGCTAGCTGGATATAGAACGAACGGCCCATGGGACCTGAAGGGTCATAGGTGAAGACCGCCGAGAACAGCATCAGGAAGTGCCAGGTGCACATGAAGCTGAAACCGGTCAGGGTGAAAATGCCCGAGGGACGGGTCATGCTCCGTGTCGCATCGCCCGGCTCGACGCGTCCGGCCGTCACCTCCGAGCTTGAGGTGGTCGATTGCTCCTTATGCTGCGAACCTACGATACCTGCCACGCACCCTTCGTGTCTGAATAGCCATGTCTTGCCGCTCGGCGCAAGGCGCCGGGTGCTTCCGTCCACCTCTGGGTCGGCAACCTGGGCTCATACTGGAGTATGAGGTACTAACCTGCACAAACATAATAGGGAGCACGCCCATTCAGTCAAGTTTGAGCGCTTGCCAACACGCTGTATGCGGTAGATGCCTGTCGCTTGCAGAGGCTGTTGCGCTGCGTTTGCAACCGTTCTAGCGAATGGCGGCGCATCTCGGGCCTGTCCTAAACTGGCGAGGAGTCCTGGCCGTGCCTATGATGGCGACTCGGAAATCCTTGCCCGATCAACCGCTATCGCCATGGTTAAACGAATCTCCGTCCTCATGCCACGCAGAGAAGTCCGGTGGGGGGTGCCGTCCACGGGTATGTAAATCTTCTTAAACGCTACGGATACCGCTTTTCAGGGCAATTGACAGCGCTGTTATGCAAATATACTATACGTAAGTTAATAAAAGAGCTGGTAGATGAGCTTGTCAGTCGCCCATGGCCCAAGTGGCAACGGAGGGCT
>OMWF01000023.1 GCA_900314665.1 uncultured Actinomycetes bacterium | reverse complement strand
CGGCAGCACCTTGACCTGGCAGGGGCTGAGCCAGGTGGGGAACTTGCCCTCGTACTGCTCGGTCAGCATGCCGATGAAGCGTTCGAAGGATCCAAAGCCGGCGCGGTGGATCATGATGGGGCGCTGCTTGGTGCCGTCGGGCGCGGTGTACTCGAGATCAAAGTTTTGCGGCAGCTGGAAGTCGAGCTGAATGGTGCCGCACTGCCAGGTGCGCTCCAGGCAATCCTGCAGATGGAAGTCAATCTTGGGGCCGTAGAAGGCGCCGTCGCCGGGGTTCAAGGTGTACTCGACGCCCATCGACTCGAGCGCGTTCTTGAGGCCGGCCTCGGCGCGCTCCCAATCCTCGTCCGAGCCCATCGAGTTCTCGGGACGGGTGGAGAGCTCCACCTTGTAAGGGAAGCCAAACTGCTTGTAGTAGGCGGTGATCAGGTGCGCCACATCCGTGACCTGCTCGGTAATCTGGTCCGGGCGGATGAAGAGGTGGGCGTCGTCCTGGGTAAAGGCGCGTACGCGGAAGAGCCCGTGCAGGGCGCCGCGCAGCTCGTGGCGGTGGTCCTTGCCGGCCTCGGCCATTTTGAGGGGCAGGTCGCGGTAGGAGCGCGGGCGGCTCTTGTAGATAAGGCAGGCGCCGGGGCAGTTCATGGGCTTGACCGCGTAATCCTCACCGTCGATCTGGGTGGTGTACATGTTCTCTTTGTAGTGGTCCCAGTGCCCGGAGGTCTCCCACAGCTTGCGCGACAGGATGATGGGGGTGTCGACCTGCTCGTAGCCAAACTTGTCCTGCATCTCCATCCAGTACTGCTTGAGGGCATTCATGAGCTTCATGCCGTTGGGCAGCCAGAACGGGAAGCCGGGGCCCTCATCGGCAAACATGAAGAGCTCCATCTCCTTGCCGATCTTGCGGTGATCGCGCTTCTCGGCCTCTGCCAGCATCTTGAAGTGGGCGTCGAGGTCGTCCTTGGTCTTGAAGGCCACGCCGTTGACGCGAGTCAGCATCTTGTTGTTGGCGTCGTTGCGCCAGTACGCGCCGGACACGCCGGTGAGCGCAAATGCCTTGAGCGCCTTGGTGTAGATGAGGTGTGGGCCGACGCACATGTCGACGTAATCGCCCTGCTGGTAGAAGGTGATGTGAGCGTCCTCGGGCAGGTCGGCGATGTGCTCCACCTTGTAGTCCTGATGGCGCTCCTTGAGGTAGTCGATGGCCTCAGTGCGCGGCAGCTCGAAAGTCTCGATCTTGAGGTTTGCCTTGACGATCTTCTTCATCTCGTCCTGGATGGCAGGCAGGTCGTCCACAGAGAGCTTGGTGTCGCCCAGGTCCACGTCGTAGTAGAAGCCGTTCTCGGTGGCCGGTCCAAAGGCAAACTTGGCCTCTGGATACAGGTGCTGAATCGCCTGAGCCATGATGTGCGCGGCCGTGTGGCGGATGACGTGCAGCTCCTGATCTTCAGGGCACTCGTCCACGTGACCGTCGTTAAAGAGAACCTTCACAGCGAAACCTCGTTTCGTGATCGACTTGCAAGCCGCTTGCCAGCATAGCCGCAAACCGCGGCCTGCGCAGCGGTATAGGGGCAGGCGTCGGGGGAAACACCCCTGCTCATCCGGCAGGGTGGAAAGGCAGCGACGACAGCCGGCCGGAAGCCGACGCCTCCAAACTCATGGCGCTGGTCGGGTTTCAGGCCCGCGCCGCCAAATCCCTGGGCTGCACCAGCCCCAGACGCAGGTAGAGTAAGAGCCAGTGCTGGACAAGCAGGAAGGAACCCGCATGACTAAGGTCAATCTGAACTACGCCAAGCTGCCGGGAAGCTACCTCTTCACGGATATCGCCCACAAGACCGCTGCCTACCAGGAGCAGCACCCAGATGCCAAGCTCATCAAGATGGGCATCGGAGACGTGACCCGCCCGCTGGCCCCTGCGGTCATCGCTGCCATGCACGCCGCCGTTGACGACCTCTCGCGCGCCGAGACCTTCCACGGCTACGGCCCCGAGCAGGGCTATGACTTCCTGCGCGAGCCCATCGTCGAGCACGACTACAAAGCCCGCGGCATCGACCTCTCCGTCGACGAGGTGTTTGTCTCGGACGGCGCCAAGAGCGACACCGGTAACATCGGCGACCTGCTCGACGTGGACAACAAGATAGCGGTCTGCGACCCCGTCTACCCCGTCTACGTGGACACCAACGCCATGGCCGGACGCGCCGGCGAGTACGATCCCCAGGCCCAGCGCTGGTCCAACATCTACTACATGCCCACCACCGCCGAGAACCACTTCTCGCCCGCCCTACCTACCGAGAAGGTCGACGTCATCTATCTCTGCAGCCCCAACAACCCTACCGGCACGGTGCTCAACACCGACCAGCTCAAGGCCTGGGTCGACTACGCCAATGCCAACGACTCGATCATCATGTTTGACGCCGCCTACGAGCGCTTCATCTCCGAGCCCGGCATCCCCCACTCCATCTACGAGATCGAGGGCGCCAAAACCTGCGCCATCGAGTTCCGCTCCTTCTCCAAAACGGCCGGCTTCACGGGCGCACGCTGCGGCTACACCGTGGTACCCAAGGAGCTTGTCCGCCAGGGTCAGAGCCTGAACGCCATGTGGAACCGTCGCCAGACCACCAAGTTCAACGGCGCCTCGTACATCATCGAGCGCGGCGCGGCGGCGATCTACACCCCCGAGGGCAACGCCCAGGTCGAGGAGACACTCGATTACTACCGCGCCAACGCCCGCGTCATCAAGGAAGGCTTGGAAACCGCCGGCTACACGGTGTACGGCGCCGTCAACAGCCCCTACGTGTGGTGCCACGCGCCCGAGAACATGGGTTCCTGGGACTTCTTCAACCTGCTGCTGGAGAATGCCAACGTCATCACCACGCCGGGCGCCGGATTTGGTCCCTCGGGCGAGGGCTACATCCGCCTCACCGCCTTTGGCGACGCCGAGGCCACCAAGACCGCCGTCGAACGCATCCGCAACTTGTAGCAACCGAGCTGCGCCCGGCTCCGCAGCCAAAAATGCGGAGCCGGGCGCTCGATGCCAGCTCTCATCTGGCGCCTCTGCCGGCAAGAACGCAGCGCGATCAGCAACAGGCGGCCCCGCATGGCTGCCGGAGCGCTCCCGGGCAGGCAGGATGGGCGGCGGGAGAGCGCGTCCTTCTCGGCGAGCAGCGACAGGCAGGGGGGGGATCCATGTTTAGTCCGTTTCGCGCAGAAGATGGGTCGCCCAAGCCGCTCGCGCAGGTCGTCTGGAGCGACCTGGCTCAGCTGCAGGAGCTTGAAGAGGGCTTTGCACTCGAGTTCAAACGCGAGAACAATGTGTCGGTACGGCGCAAGATCCCAAAGATCGTGGCCTCGTTTGCCAACTCGCGCGGCGGTTGGCTCGTGATCGGCATCGCGGACGACACCAAAGAGGTGGTGCCCGTGCCGCGCCCCCACGCAGACTTCAGCCAGACGCTTGGCGAGCTATGCCGGAGGCATGTGTCGCCCGTGCCTCCGTTTGAGGTGCGGTTTATCGCCGATCCGGCCGATAATGACAGAGGCGTCATCGTCGTGCAGGTAGGCGAGGGCGACTTTCCTCCCTACATCGCCGACGGCCTCGTGGAGATTCGCGAGGGCTCTACATCCGGCCCCGCCACGGGCGGAGAGCTTGTCGAGCTCTACGACAGGGCGAACAAGCGCTACGCCGAGATAGCAGACTTCTGCCATCGCACCTTGTACTACCCGCAGGCAGGCAGGGAGGAGCTGCCCCTGTTTGACCTGTACCTCTTTCACATGGGCGGCCGGGCGGTCGACGTGCCGTCGCGGGCCGATGTGGCGCTCAACGTAGCTGCGATGCAGGCGGGCTTTACCCAGCAGGGTATGGAGTGCCACGTGCAGCATGCGCACGACTCGCTCATCCTGCGCACGACCCCGCCGTTCTCCCCCGAGGAAGCCCATTCGGCAATCGAGCTCTTTCGAGACGGGTCGATCAAGCTCACGGTCCCAGCGGTGCCCCTCGCCAACGGCCAACGCGAGCGTGCCGTGCACGAGTTTGCCCAGCTAGGGCAGCAGGTACCCGAGGATGCTCGAATAGTAGGCGCACGCGAAACCCTGCAGCGCGTGACGCGCATGGCCAGCCTGCTCGACCGCTTTGCGCGCAAGCGGGGACTTCGCTGGCAATCGTACGCGGTGGCCTACGAGCTCGAGAACATGGCCGGCGTCATGCTCTACAGCGACGAGGAGGAGTACCACTCCTACGTGAGGGGGCACGGCGCCCTCTTCTGCGGAACCACCGACTGCCGGAGCAGGGTGCGCTACCTGAATGACGGCGCCCACGACGCCTTCCGGGCGCGGCAATTTGCGGGCAGCCATTTCTTTGAAGCCTGCGGCTTGCCCCTGGGAAGCCCTGACCCCGCCGACAACGCCCTGGTCGACGCCCTGCTTCGCACGGAGCGCTAGCGTCGCATGCGGCAGGACGGCGATACGTCCCGCCGCATGCGACGCCCTTGCCCGCGCCCCCTACGCCAGCTGCTCTCCCGCAGTGGGGCCGGCCTTGGAGCTATACACCGCGTCTACGTGCACAAAGCTGCCGCCCTTGGCCTGTATCGGCATGCCCATCTTGGCAAAGAGCTCGTCGGCATAGGCCTTCTGCTCCTCAAACTCCGGGCCCTCATCGACGTATCGGGCCGTGCCGTGAATCTGATAGGCGCCTTCCTCGCCCCAGAAGACCACCGCCACCTTGGGGTTCTCGCACACGTTGGCCAGCGTCTTCTTAAAGAACTGGTCGGAAAGGTAGATGGTCTCATCGTCGATGACCCGCTTCATGCCCACAATGCAGGCGTTGGGCTGGGCATCGGGACGCGCGGTGGCAAAGACCACAGTCTTCACGCTTGCAAACAAATCCTTGGCCTCTTTTGACATGACAGCCATGACCGATCTCCTCTCGCTGCGGATAGCGCCTCCCTTAGACGGCAGGCTCCTCTCTGCAGTATAAAAGAGAGGCTGTCTCGAGGCGGCATCGCTAGCAACCGAGAAGGAATCGACATGTCAAGCCCTGTACCTGCGCCGGCGTCCGCCATCACGCCAGACCCCGCCACCGACGGCAAGCGCATCTTCAAGATAGCCCTCACCGGCGGCCCATGCGGCGGCAAGACCACGCTGTTGCCGCAGGCTCGGGCACTTCTCCAAGGCCTGGGGTACACGGTCCTGACCATCAACGAGGTCGTCACCGAGCTCTACGGCAACGGCCTGCACCGCAGCCACCGGGTGCCCAACCGTCTCTTTGTCTACACCGTCATGCACCAGCAGTTCTTCAAGGAGCAGCTCTACCTGCACGCCGCGCGAGAGATGGCGGGCACGGGCCCCGTGGCCATCCTCTGCGACCGCGGCTTGCCCGATGGTCGCGCCTACTTTGAGGACTGGCCGCAGTGGGAGCGCTGGGCCGAGGAGCTAGGGTGCAGCTTTGAGCAGATCCGCAGATCATACGCCGGAGCGGTGCATCTGGTGACCGCCGCCCAGGGCGCCGAGGAGCACTACAACCTGGCCAATGAGGCGCGCTTTGAGTCGACCGAGCAGGCGCGCATCCAGGACCGGCGTGTGTTCGAGCAGTGGCAGGGACATCCGAGACTGGCGGTCATCGAAAACGGAGACGATGGCTTTGAGGGCAAGCTCAACCGCGCGCTGGCGGCGGTTGAGCGTATCGCTAAGGAGGCGCTGGCATGAGCATCCGCGAGGACATCGCTACCTATCAGCCCTATAACGAACAGGAACAGGTCGATAAGCAGGTCATGCTGAGCTGCCTGGACCGCGATCCGAACTGCTTTGAGCGCGGTAGTCTGGCGCACTTTGCAACTTCCATCTGGACCGTCGACCCAACTCTGACCCGTACGCTGCTCGAGTACCACAACATCTATCAGTCCTGGTCGTGGATCGGCGGGCATGCGGATGGCGAGCGCGAACTGGCAGCGGTGGCGCTGCGCGAGCTGGCCGAGGAGACCGCCGTGACTCGAGCGTGCCTGGTGCCGTGCGGAATCTACTCGCTCGAGGTGTGCACCGTCGACGGACACGAGAAGCGCGACGCCTATGTGGGCTCGCACTTACACCTCAACGTCACCTACCTGGCCATAGCCGATCCCGATCAGCCTCTGGCAGGCAAGCCCGACGAGGTCAGCGGGGTGCGGTGGGCTCCCCTGGAGGACGCGGTGGCGCTTTCGACCGAACCCTGGTTCAGGGAGCGCATTTATCGCAAGCTCATCGACAAGCTCGCAGATGTGGACCCAGCCCAGGTGGCGCAGGCAGTGGAGCAGGTTCGGGCGATGCAGGCGCGACGGG
>OMWF01000306.1 GCA_900314665.1 uncultured Actinomycetes bacterium | reverse complement strand
TCCGGTGGAGTCGAAGACGTATCCGGAGCGCTCGGAGAACAGCCCCAGCCGCAGGTCGCGCGTGAGCAGGAAGGCAAGGGCGAGCGCGGCCGCCCCCGCCACCGCTCCTGTCGTGGCCTTGCGCTGAGCGACCAGCTGCTCGACCCAGTCCGGAAAGGCCCAGGCCACGCAGAAAACGACCAGGTAGCACCAGCGGGTGGTGGGGTATGAGAACGCATTCATCGCACTCGAGAAGGCCGGGATGAGCCAGAGCACGCCAAAGGACAGGGCAAGCGCCGTCTTGCGCGCTGTGTGGGGCGGCAACCTGCGAGGATGCAGGAGCGGGGTCATGATCAGCACCAGTGGAAAGAGATAGCACTGCACGTAATCGGGCTGGTACGCGCCGCCGCGCCCAAAGAGCGCCTCGGGGAGCAGCCCCAGGGTCGAAAGCGAGGGAAGCAGACCGACGGCGGCCGAGGTGGCCGTGCGGTCCGCCTGCGCAAGCGCCGCCGCACCGGGCAGCAGGGCCACCGACGCGACCAGCACCCCCACAGCGAAGACGCCGGCCAGGCGCACCACGCGCCCCAGGTAGCCGCGCAGGCCGGGCGCGTCTCCGCGGGAGCGGTCCCGCACGCTGAAGATGAGCGCCGCCAGCACGCAGAGCACCGCAGTGATGTAGGCAAAGTAGAAGTTGCTCGCCACCGAGAGGCCCACTGCCAGCGCCAACGGCACCCAGGACCCCGTGTTGCGATACCGGTTGAGGCCCATCATCAGAAGCGGCGGCCAGAGCATGGCGTCGGTCCAGGAGTCAAAGGCGACCGAGGTGTCGATGAACCACGGGCAGCAGCCGTACGCCGCCGCGCCGGTGATCGAGAGCGCCCTGTCATGTCCCTCGGACCGCAGCAGCAGGTACATGAGCTCCATGCAGAGCACCTGCTTGACCATGCTGAAGACGAGCTTCCAGGCAAGGGTGCTGGCCAGGTCGCCACCGGCCGTGCCGAGCAGCGCCTGAACCGCAAACTGCAGGTAGAAGAAGGGCGCCGTGGAGTAGTAGTACGAGAACTGCCCCAGCAGGTCGCCGCCCAGGCCGTACGACCACGACCATCCCAGCCCCCCGTCCTCGATGAGGGACCGCTGGAGCAGCGAGGAGGCCGGTGCGTACTGATAGAGGGAGTCGCCTCCCAGGTAGACGAAGGGTGTGGCCGCCCGCCCGGCGAGCTGCGGGAGGAAGATCGCATGGGTGGCCAGGGCAAGCGCGACAAAGACGGCTAGCGGCACCAGCGCCCCCAGGGCGCGCCCGCCGCGCGACGCGGCGCTCCCCGTCCCCACGCGCGGCACGCCTCGGCGAACCGCGGACGTGCAATGTCGGCCCGAGGCGCTCACCGGCGCGGCTCCAATCCAAGGATCCGGCGCACGCCGCGTTCGCAGGCATCTGCCAGCCTGGGAATGCGAACGGCCGAGAAGAGCGCCACCCGCAGCCGGTCGGCCACCAGACACACCGCAAAGACGGCGCACGCGCAGCCGAGCACCGCCAATACGAGCAGCAGCGCCGGCAGGCCGCCGATCCAAGCGAAGGCGTCCGACATCAGCACGCCCCTGACCAGCGGATTGTCATGGATGAGGTAGACCCCGAAGGCGGCCGGCGCAAAGAAGCGCAGCACGCGCGCCAAGCGTGGCGGCACCTCCAGCCGCACCATCAGCAACAGCCAGGCGCAGGAGGCCAGAAGCACCGTGGGCGAGCGATAGGACATGAGGACGTCCGCGCCCCATGAGGAGCGTACCTTGTCGACCGTGTTCAACCGCTTGATGCTCGCTCCGAGATAGTAGCAGGTGCAAAGCCAGATTACGCTGTAGCCTTCAGCCAGCCGGAAGGGATCGTACATCCCCAGCGTCCCCAGCAGCGACAGCCCCGCCACGCACCCCAGCACGCCCGCCTTCACCAGGCGTTCGCTACCGGAGCGCACCAGGTGGTTTATCGCCGGGGAGAGAAAGAACATGACCGCGTAGGCCGTGAAGAACCAGTACTCGTAGCTCGTCACCGGCAGCAAGGCGGAGATGGCGCTGATCCGGGTCAGGTCCGGTCGGTCAAACAGCCAGCACAGACCCACCGACAGCACGCCGTAGAAGACGACCTCCAGCCAGAGCGAGATGAAGCTGGAGATGTGCAGGGGGCGCGGCTTGTCGTGGTAGCCGAGAAACCCGCTCATAAGCGCGAAGCAGTCCACCGCCACATAGGCGAAGGCCTCCAGCAGCCACGCGGCCCGATACCCGGCGTCGGTGGCGGCGGAGGCGAGCACCCCGCCATGCCCCAGCACGTGCAGGATGACGATGAGGAGCATGCAGAACAGGCGCATGAGGTCGAGCCCGCTGTATATCCGCTTCCCGGCGGGCACGTCCTGCTGCACCTGCTGCCACCTCTCGCCCTTGG
>OMWF01000013.1 GCA_900314665.1 uncultured Actinomycetes bacterium | reverse complement strand
TGTCCTGCCAGAGATGTCCATGGTGTGAAGTGTAGCGTTAAGCGGGCAGGGCAGGGGAGGAGAGAGGAGTACGTCATGCGCTTCGGTGCTCATGTGACCGCCGCGAAAGGCTACCGCCAGATGGCCAGGTACGCCCGCCAGACCGGTTGCGAGTGCGTCCAGATCTTTGCCAAATCGCCGCGCCAGTGGCAGGCGAAGCCCCTCTCCGACGGGCGTCTCAAGGAGATGCGCGACCTTATCGACCAGGGGGCGGTCTGCCCGGTCAATACGCACACGAGCTACCTCCTCAACCTCTCGACCGACAACGACGAGCTGCGCGAGAAGAGCATCGCGGCGTTGGCGGACGAGCTGGTGCGGGCGGCGCAGCTGGGCTGCACGGCAGTCAACACCCATGTGGGGACCGCTTCGGCGGCAGCTCCCGCCGACGCCGCGGCTGCCGACGGCGAGCCGCTCTCGCCGGAGAGCGCCCGGGCTGCCGAGCGGGCGGGCCAGGCTGCGGTCCGCGCCTGGGAGCTGGCCGAGCGGCAGCTGGCGGACCTGGGCGAAGAGGCCCGGCTCACCACGCCGGTGCTGCTCTTCGAGGACACCGCCGGCGCCGGCACCACCTTTGGGTCGAGCGTCTCCGAGCTGGCAGCGGCGATCGCCGCCAGCGGGCTTGGGGCGGACCGGCTGGGCATCTGCATCGACACCTGCCATGCCTGGGCGGCCGGCTACCCGCTTGACGGCGCAGAGGGCTGGGACGCGCTTCTGGGCCGCATCGACGGCCTCATGGGGATCGACCGCCTGCAGCTGCTGCATCTTAACGACTGCCTGCACGGCTGCGGCCAGCACAAGGACCGCCACGCCTGGATCGGGCGGGGGCGCATCTCCGCGGCGGGCTTTGCCGCGCTGGTGGCCGACCCGCGGCTGGCAAGGCTCGATGCGGTGCTCGAGATGCCGGGCCAGCTTCCCGAGAAGGACGAGGTCAACCTGGGCGTGCTCAAGGCCCTGCGGGACGGCCTGGGCCCCAAGGAGGCGGTGGCGGCGGGGGCTGCGCTGCATCCCGGCGCCACCCAGTAGCTGAGACGCCGGGCCGTCGCCTGCCGCGGCGGGTGCCGGCCGCGTCGGCGCGGTAGTATGGAGCACGCATGTTCGATGAGCACCGGTACTGGAGGAGAGACCATGTCAGAGAGCACCATCGGCGCCCGGGGCACCTCGGACGAGGAGAAGGAGCGCCGGGTTCAGCGCCGCTTCGACCGCATCAAGAACCTCACCGACGAGGACGTCGCCGAGCGCCACCACCTGGAGCGCGGGTGCGTGCAGGTGTACACCGGCAAGGGCAAGGGAAAGACCACGGCCGCCTTGGGGCTCGCCCTGCGCGCCAAGGGCTACGGCCTGGACGTGCGCATCATTCAGTTTGGAAAGGACAAGCGCTGCTCGGAGCATGTGGAGCTGGAGCGGATGGGCATCCCCTGCCACCTGTGCGAGGGCGGCAGGGCCGGCAACGCGGCCCGCGAGCAGTACGAGCTGGCTCGTCAGATCGTCGACGAGGGCGAGGCCGACGTCCTCATTCTGGACGAGGCCATGCACGCCATGAAGCACAACTGGGTCACGGAAGACGAGATGCTCGGCCTTATCGCCCGCCGCCCGGCCCGCATGGAGCTGGTGCTCACCGGCCGCGACGTGCCCCAGAGGATTTTCGAGGCCGCCGACTTGGTGACCGAGATGCGCCCCCTGAAGCACTACATCGACGCCGGGGTCGAGGCGCGGCGGGGCATCGAGTACTGATGGCTGCGCTTAACGAGCAAAAGCTGCAGACGCTCTCCGCGGTGTTTGGCTACCGCTCGTTCAGGCCGGGGCAGGAGGGCATCGTCGACGCCCTGCTCGCCGGCCGAGACGTGCTGGCGGTGATGCCCACGGGAGCCGGCAAGTCGCTGACCTACCAGCTGCCGGCGCTTTTGATGGGGGGACTCACGCTGGTGGTCTCGCCGCTCATCTCGCTCATGGCCGACCAGGTGGCGGCCTTGAAGTCGCTGGGCGTGGCGGGCTCCTACCTCAACTCCACGCTCACCCCGGGCCAGCAGCGGACCGTGCTCAAACGGGCGACCGCGGGCGCGTACCGCATCATGTACGTCGCCCCCGAGCGCCTGTCCGACCCTCACTTCCAGGAGTTTGCGCGGGGCTGCCAGATTCCCCTGGTGGCGGTCGACGAGGCCCACTGCATCTCCCAGTGGGGGCACGACTTCCGGCCTGCCTACCTGGATATCGCCGGATTTATCGCCGGCCTGCCAAAACGCCCCGTGGTGGCCGCCCTCACCGCCACCGCCACCGCGGCCGTGCGACGTGACATCCAAGCCCGCCTCAAGCTGCGCAACCCCTACCGCGTGGTGACCGGCTTTGACCGGCCCAACCTCACGCTTTCCGTGACCCGCTGCACGCCGCGCCAGAAGCCCGCTCTCATCGAGGCGTTTCTCCGCCGCCATCCGCACCAGAGCGGCATCATCTACTGCTCGACCCGCCGGGCGGTCGACGAGCTGACGGACCTGCTCAACGAGGAGGGATATCGGGCCGTGCGCTATCGGGCCGGCATCTCCGACGAGGAGCGGGCGGCCAACCAGGAGGCCTTCGAACGCGACGACGCCCCCCTCATGGTGGCCACCAACGCCTTTGGCATGGGCATCGACAAGTCCAACGTGCGCTTTGTGATTCACAACAACATGCCCAAGAACCTGGAGGGCTACTACCAGGAGGCGGGCCGTGCGGGCCGCGACGGGGAGCCGGCCGAGTGCCTGCTGCTCTTCTCGCCCAAGGACATCCAGACCGCCCGCTATTTCATCGACACGGCCTATCAGGAGAACCCCGACGACGAGGTTCGCTACCGCAACGACCTGCAGCTGCTCGACAAGATGGTGGGCTACTGCAAGACCAGCGAGTGCCTGCGCAGCTACCTGCTCGACTACTTTGGCGAGCCGCATCGCGACCAGGGCTGCGGCAACTGCTCCAACTGCACCGGGACCTTTGCTACGACCGACATCACCAAGCCGGCGCGGGCGGTGATGGCCTGCGTGCGCGAGCTGGCGCCCCGCAGCTTTGGCAAGGGCATGCTGGCCGACATCGTGCGCGGGGCGGACACCCAGCGCATCCGCAACCTGGGCCTGGCCATCCTGGAGACGTACGGACTGGCCTCGGACTGCAGCGCCGCCCAGCTCAAGGACACCATCGAGTACCTGGTCGACAACGGCTACTTGGGGGTAGAGGGAGGGCGCTATCCCGTGGTGGTGGAGGGCCCGCGAGCCGCCGAGCTCGACCAGGAGGGCGCCCGGGTGGCGCTCAAGACCGAGGTCGCCTCGGCGGCGCCCACCGCGCGGCAGCAGGCGCGGGCAGGCGGCGGGCGCCCGCTCTCCGAGCGCGGCCAGGAGCTCTTTGAGCGCTTGCGCCGGCTGCGCAAGGAGCTCGCCGACGAGCAGGGCGTGCCCCCGTACATCGTCTTCTCAGACGCCACCCTGCGCGCTCTCTGCGAGACCGCGCCCCAGACGGATGAGCAGATGCTCTCGTGCCCCGGGGTGGGCAAGACCAAGCTGCACCGCTACGGCGAGCGCTTCCTGCGCGAGAT
>OMWF01000052.1 GCA_900314665.1 uncultured Actinomycetes bacterium | reverse complement strand
TAGGTTGCGATCGAGCTTGAGCTCCATGTTGCCGGTGCCCTTGAACTCCTCGAAGATGACCTCGTCCATCTTGGAGCCGGTGTCGATGAGGGCCGATGCCAGGATGGTGAGCGAACCGCCGTTCTCGATGTTGCGGGCTGCGCCCAGGAACCGCTTGGGCGGGTAGAGGGCGGTCGAGTCGACGCCGCCGGAGAGGATGCGGCCCGAGGCGGGCTGGGCGAGGTTGTAGGCGCGGGCCAGGCGGGTGATGGAGTCGAGCAGGATGACCACGTCCTCCCCCATCTCAACCAGGCGCTTGGCGCGCTCGATGACCAGCTCGGAGACCGCGATGTGGTTCTCGGAGGGCATGTCGAAGGTGGAGGCGATGACCTCTCCCTTGATGGAGCGCTGCATGTCCGTGACCTCTTCGGGGCGCTCGTCCACCAGCAGGCACATGAGGTGCACCTGGGGGTTGTTGGCGCTGATGGCGGCCGCAATGTTCTTGAGGACGGTGGTCTTGCCGGCCTTGGGAGGCGAGACGATCAATCCGCGCTGACCCTTGCCGATGGGCGCCACCAGGTCAATCATGCGGGCCGTGATGGAGTCCTTGCCGTGCTCCATGACCAGGCGCTCATCCGGGTAGATGGGGGTCAGGTCGCCAAAGCGGACGCGCTTCTTGGAGACGCTCTCGTCGGCCGGCTGGCCGTTGATAAAGTCCACGCGCTGCAGGGCAGGGAACTTGTCGCCCTCGCGGGCGGGGCGAAGCTGGCCCTTGACCTCATCGCCCTTGCGCAGGCCATAGCGACGGATGGTGGCCAAGCCCACGTAGGCGTCGTGCTCGCCAGGCAGGTAGCCGCTCGTGCGCAGAAAGCCGTAGCCCTCGTTGGCAAAGTCGAGGATGCCGGAGGTCTCGATAAACCCCTCGGCCTTGAGGGTGGCGTCGTAGACCAGGTCCACAAGCTCGGCCTTCTTGATGCCGGCGCAGGCAAGCCCCAGCTCGGCACCTTTGGCGCGGAGCTCGGCGACCTTCATGGCGGCCAGCTCGTCGCGAGTGACCGAGGGGGTCACCTCGCGGCGGCTGTTGTTGCGGCCGTGCTTGTTGTTGCGGAAGCTCTTGCCCTGGCCGCCCTGGTTGCCATGGTCGCGGTCGCGGTTGCGGTTTCCCTGGCTGGCGTTGCCGTAGCGGTTGCCGCCCTGGTTGCCGCCCTGATCCTCGCGATGGTTGTTGCGCTGACGACGGCGGCGATGGCCGTAGCCCTCCTCATCCTCCTGGCCCTGCGCCTGCGCGGGGGCAGGGGCGGCAGGAGCCTCGGGCGCCGGCTTGGCTGCCGGCTTGGCGGAGCCGGGCTTGGCCTCGGACTGCTCGGAAGCCGGAGCGGCAAGCTGGGGAATCGCGGGCTGCTCGACGGTGGCGGCAGCGGCGGCAGGCGCCGCCTCGGACTCGGCCGCCTTGGCGCGGGTGCGCCGATGATGGGTGGCAGCGGGCTTCTCGTCAGCATCCGCGGCAGGGGCGGCCTCTTTGGGGGCGTCTGCGTCCGCGGGAGCGGACTCCGCGGCTTTGGCCCGGGTGCGCCGGGTGCGGGTGCGCTTGGCGGGCTCCTCCGAAGCTGCAGCCTCGGCGGTCTCAGCGGGCTCGGCGGGCTGGTCGGTCGCAGGCGCGCCCTCGGACTCCTCCGCCTTGACGCGGGTGGTGCGACGGCGCCGGGTGGTCTTGGGCTTGTCGGCAGCGGCCTCGCCGGCAGGGGCAGGGGCAGCCGCCTCTGCCGGAGCCCCGGCCTCGTCCGCCTTGGCGCGGGTGGTGCGACGGCGCCGGGTGGTCTTGGGCTTGTCGGCAGCGGCCGCAGCGGGAGCTGCGCCCTGGGAGGCGCCCGCCTCCGCGGAGACGGCATCTGCAGAATTGGCCCGGGTGCTCCGAGCTCGGGTGCGCTTGGCCGGCGCCTTGGGGGCGGCGTCCTGGGCGCCCGTCTCGGCTACGGGCTCTGCCGCCGAAGCGGCTTTTGCGCGGGTGGTGCGCCGGCGCGTGGTCTTGGGTTTGTCCTCGACCGGAGCGCCGGTCACCATCTGCTCATCACTCATGCGTTCTTAACCTTCTCCCAATCAGCGAGGAAGCGCTCGAGGCCGCGGTCGGTCAGCGGGTGCTCGACGCACTTCTTGAGCACGTTGAAGGGCACCGTGGCGATGTCGCAGCCCATCAGCGCGGCCTGGGCCACATGGTTGGCGGAGCGGATGGAGGCCGCGATGACCTCGACGCCCTCGTCACCCACGCTGCATCCGGTGAAATCGTAGTTGCCCAGGGCGGCGATGATGTTGCCCACCTGCTCGAGCCCGTCCTCCGAGATGTCGTCGAAGCGGCCGATGAAGGGGCTCACGTAGCGGGCGCCGGCGCGCGCGGCCAAGATGGCCTGGGGCACGGTGAAGCACAGCGTCATGTTGACGCGGACGCCCTGATCGGTGAGCGCGCGGGTGGCAGCCAGGCCCTCGACCATGGTGGGAACCTTGACGACCACGTTGGGGGCCAGGTCCGCAAGCTCGCGTCCCTCTCGGATGATGCCCTCGCGGTCGGTGGCCACCGTCTCGGCCGAAACCGGACCGTCGACCAGCTCGCAGATGCGCTTGATATGGTCGTGGAAGCCGTCGAGCGTGCCGCCCACCCTCATGTACAGGCTGGGATTGGTGGTGACGCCGGCGATGGCGCCCCAGCTCGCCGCCTCCTTAATCTCATCAAGATCGGCCGTATCCAAGAAGAACTTCACGAAAGACCCCTCCTTACCAGGGATGTGACAGGCCCATCTCCCCCGTCTCAGAGAGCTGAAGCACCGGCAAGCAGACGCTCTCAGCGCCTCATCGACAGCTCGGCTTTCTGAAGGTTGCATGGTAGTGGCAGCAAGGCACCTCACGGCCAACGTAACACCCGATACATGGGGAGATGGCAAGCGCATCTGCGCTTACTTAGCGCGACTATACCACGGATGGCAGCCCGCAAAGGCGACATCAGCCTTGAGAACAGAAAAAAGCCGCCGCGTAAGGCTGCGGCGGCTCGGTGAGGCAACTGGATTGAGACGAGAAGCCGGGCGAGAAGCGCTCCCGTGCGCTAGTCCTCCACCCTGATCACGGTGCAGACGTCCTCGACCTGCTTCAAGGTCTTGATGACGCCGATGGCATCACTCACGTCCTTGACCCGGGAAGCGTGCGTGGTATAGGCGATCTCTGCCATGTCCACGTCGGAGGTGCGCTGCACCATGGTGGCGATGGAGACGTTGCATGACCCGAAGGCGTCGGCGGTGGCAGCCAGGCTGCCCGGCTTGTCCTGGACCCGCATCCTGATGTAGAAGCGCGCCACGGTGTCCTCGGCCTTGACCATCGGGAGGTGGTCGGTGCAGGTGCAACCCACCAGCGCCTTAGTACCCGAGCTCACCCGCCGGGCGACCTCGATGATGTCTCCCACCACAGCTGAGGCGGCGGGACCAGAGCCAGCACCAGGGCCGTAGAACATGGTGTCGCCCACCGCGTCGCCCGTGACGTAGATGGCGTTCATGACGCCCTTCACATGGGCCAGCTGGTGGGTGAGCGGGAGCATAGCCGGCTGCACGTAGGCCTCGATGCCGCCTTCGGTGCGGTGCGCGGCGGCCAGCAGCTTAATCACGTAGCCCATCTGATGGGCGATCTCGAGGTCGACCGGGGCGATGGAGCGAATGCCCGAGGTGGGCACGTCATCGATGGTGACCCGGGAGTTGAAGGCGATGGAGGCCAGGATGGCGATCTTGGCGGCCGCGTCATAGCCGTCCACGTCGGCGGTGGGATTGGCCTCGGCAAAGCCGTTCTCTTGCGCCTTTTTAAGGGCGGCCTCGTAGGACATGCCCTCCTCGTCCATCAGCGTGAGCATGTAGTTGGTGGTGCCGTTGACGATGCCCAGCACGCTTGTGATCTCATTGGAGACAAGCGAGTGCTTGAGCGGCTCGATGATGGGAATGCCGCCGCCCACAGAGGCCTCAAAGGCCACCTCGACGTCATGGGCATCAGCTGCTTCAAAGATGTCGTGCCCGCAGGACGCCATCAGCGCCTTGTTGGCGGTGACCACGTTCTTCCCTGCGTTGAGCGAGTCGATGACCACCGATTTGGCCGTCTCAGTACCGCCGATGAGCTCGACCACGATGTCGATGTCGGGGTCGTTCACGATATCGCGGTAGTCGCTGGTCCAGATGTTGTAGAGGCCCAGCTCCTTGGCCATGCCGTCATGGCGGGAGCAGACCCGGGCGATGCGCAGGTCAACTCCGGCATGGCGGAGAAAGTCATCGTGGTGGCGGTTGATGATACGGACGGTGCCTCCGCCCACGGTCCCCAGGCCGCAGAGACCGATGTTCACAGTGCGCATTGCGTCCTCCTTCACGGGACGGACTCTGACGAGGTGGCTGGTGCGCGGCCCTGCCTCGGGCACGCAGCGCCCTCCACTGTACCAGGGCATATGGGAGACGTCCCCCGCAGAAAGCCGAAGGGCGGTGCCCGGCCGCAGGGCGCAGGCGGTGCGGGCTAATAGATCTCGCGCGCGAGCAGGTCTTGGTAGGTCTCCCGGCGGATGATGGTGCGCGGTTTGCCGTCGCGGACCAGAACCATGGCCGGCCGGACCTGCGCATTGTAGTTGCTCGCCATGGTGTGGTTGTAGGCGCCGGTGGTAAAGACGCAGATGGTGTCGCCCGGCTCGACCGGCTGCAGGGAGGCGTCGTAGATGATGACGTCGCCGCTCTCGCAGTGCTTGCCGCAGATGGTGGCCACCTCGGTGCGGGGCTGATCGGCCTTGTTGGCCACCACCGCCTCATAGCTAGCCCCGTAGAGCGCGGTGCGGATGTTGTCGGTCATGCCGCCGTCGATGGCCACCCAGGTGCGCACGCCGGGGATCTCCTTGACCGAGCCCACGGTGTACAGGGTGACGCCGGCGTTTGCCACCACCGAGCGCCCCGGCTCCACCATCAGGTGGGGGACCTTGAGGCCCCGCTCCTGGCATAGGTCGCGCATCCCGCCGATGGCCACCTGGGCGTACTCGGCGATGGTGGAGGGCTTATCGGCCGCCTGATAGGAGATGCCTAGGCCGCCGCCCAAGTCGAGCATGCCGGCTTCGTAGCCGGTCTCCTCCTTGACCTGGGCCATGAAGTCGGCTGCCACCACGTTGGCGGCGGCAAAGCCGCTGAGGTCAAAGATCTGCGAGCCGATGTGCATGTGCAGGCCTGCCAGCTCCACGCCCGGCAGGGAAAGGGCCAGCTTGAGGGCTTCCATCGCCTGTCCGTTGTGGATCGAGAAGCCAAACTTGCTGTCCTCGGCGCCGGTCTGGATGTAGGCGTGGGTGTCGGCCACCACGCCTGGGGTGACGCGGACCAGCACCTTCTGGCTCATCTCGCGGGCCACCGCCAGGCGGCTTATGCGCTCGAGCTCCTCGTGGGTGTCGACCACGATCAGCCCCACGCCGGCGTCGAGGGCCTCCTCCAGCTCGGGGACGGTCTTGTTGTTGCCATGCTCGACGATGCGCTCCATGGGAAAGCCCGCAGCCTGGGCCAGAGCCAGCTCGCCGCCGCTGGAGACGTCCAGGCAGCAGCCCTCCTCGGCAACGATCTTATCGGTCCCCACCGTGGCCAGGGCCTTGCCCGCATAGACCACGTCGGAGTCCTGCCAGTTGGCGCGGACCTGGGTGAGGTACTCCTCGAGCTGGCTGCGGAAGTGGTCCTCGTCCACGACATAGAGGGCGGTGCCCATGACGCGGGCCAGCTTGACCATGTCGACGCCGCCGATGAAGAGGTGGCCGTCGCGCACCTCAGCGGTCTTGGGCAGCACGCCGCCCAGCTCAAGGGTGGTCCGTCCGTCGGCTTTCACGTTCTCGCTTTTGGGAGGCAACGACATGTGCGAATTCCTGTCTCTTAGGAAGGTTGAGGCGTTCCGGCGGGTAACTGTGCCGCACGCACGTTTCCATACGATTGCCGACACCGCGAGCGGCGTCCGGACGGCCGCCAGTCCTCTGCAAACGGGCTGGCAGCCGAGAAGCACCTACATGCGCACCGGTGCGGAGACTCCCAGCAGCGACAGTGCGAGGCGCAGCACCCGGCGGGTGGCGTCGCACGCCGCCAGACGGGCGGTGGAGAGCACCGGGTCGTCCTCCACCAGCACGTGGCACTGGGTGTAGAAGCGGTGGAAGGTGGCCGCCAGGTCCTCGGCGTAGTGGGTCAGGCGGAACGGCGCCAGGTCGCGGGCACAGCCGAGCACCACCTCGGGAAACTCCGAGAGCTTGCGAGCGAGCTCCAGCTCAGGCTCGGCGGTGAGCACCGAGAGATCCGCGTCGAGCGGTGCCAGCTCCGTGGCCAGGGCGTCCATGTCCTGGGCGTCTTCCCGCCCCGCCCCTCGACGCAGGATGGAGCAGATGCGGGCGTGCGCGTACTGCACGTAGTAGACGGGGTTGGAGGAGTCTTGGCGCTTGGCCTGCTCGATGTCAAAGTCCACCTGCTGGTCGGTGGAGCGCGAGAGCATCAGGTAGCGCGTGGCGTCGCGGCCCACCTCTTTGAGCAGCTCCTCAAAGGTGACGATGGTGCCCTTGCGCTTGGAGAGACGGACCGGCTTGCCGTCACGCAGGAGGTTCACGAGCTGGCCGATGACGATGTCGAACTGCTCGTCAAAGCCCAGCGCCTTCATAGCCGCCTTGACGCGGGCCACGTAGCCGTGGTGGTCGGCGCCCCAGAGGTCGATGACCCGCTCGTAGCCGCGGTCGAACTTGTTGGCGTGGTAGGCCACGTCGGCGGCAAAGTAGGTCTCGTCTCCATCGGCCTTGATGAGCACGCGGTCCTTGTCGTCCTTGAACTCGGTGGACTTGAACCAGGTGGCGCCGTCCTTCTCGTAGATGTAGCCGGCCTCGCGCAGGCGGTCGATGGCGACGTCGATGGCGCTCTTGCCGTTGGGGCCTGCGGCGTGCAGCGTGCGCTCGCTGAACCAGACGTCAAAGGTGACGCCGGCCTGGTCCAGTACCTCCTTGATATGGGCCAGCTCCCGCTGGTAGCCAAACTCGCGGAACTCGACGCGCCGAGCCTCGGGGTCCGCGTCAGGAGACGCCCAGGCGTCGCCATCGCGCTGGTAGATGGCCTCGGCGTCATCGATGATGTAGGCGCCGCCGTAGACGTTGTCGCCCATGGCGGGCAGATAGGTCTGCTCCTCCTGAGGCAGCTCCAGGTCCGCAACGAGAATCTCCTTGGCCTCGGCAAAGGTGACGCTGCGCTCCTTGATGAGGGCCACTGCCTGCAGGTACCTGGCTACCACGGAGTTGGCGTAGACATCCATCTGATTGCCGGCGTCGTTGATGTAGTACTCGCGCTCAACATTCCAACCCGCATGAGCGAGGACGTTGGCGATGGAGTCGCCAAGCGCCGCCCAGCGGCCATGTCCGACGTGCATGGGGCCGGTGGGGTTGGCCGAGACGAACTCGATCTGCAGCTTGCGGCCCTTGCCCTCATCGCACGTGCCGTAGGAGTCGCCCTGCTCGCGGACCTGCTGGAAGACGTTTTGAAGCGCCGCCGGAGAAAGCTTGACGTTGATGAAACCGGGGCCAGCCACCTCGACGTTCTCGACCAGCGAGCTGGAAGCGATGCGGGGGGCGAGCGCCTCGGCGATGTCGCGCGGCTTCTTGTGCGCCTGCTTGGCGCATTTGAGCGCCACCGTAGACGCCCAATCGCCGTGGGTCTCGTCCTTGGGGCGCTCCACGCTGGGGTCGGGCAGCTCATCGAGCTGCAAGTCTCCCGCCGCGACGGCCTCCTTCAAGGCATCGGCCACTAGGTTCTCGATTATCTCGCGCATACGTCCCGCCTCCCGCTGGAGCTTGAATGTCAACTGGCAAGCATACCGCAGGTGAAGCCGTGCTCAGGGCAGTAGACCTGCAGGTTCACGTCAGCGGACGGGGTCTCAGAACATGCGCGTCACGGACAAGGGCGCCACTGGAGTGGGCTTGACGGGGTCGCTGAGCCGACACCCCCGCTACGGCGGGGCTCTCTGTCAGTTCACAAGGGCCATCGCCCCGCACGCCGGCTGACGGCACGCCCTCCGGTTCCTCCCCGCTTTGGGCCTTCCGGCGCGCGCGTCCACCCAACCTCAGAAACAGGTCCAGTGCCAAGAAAATGCAGCATCTCACACGCTTACCGCAGAGCGACTTCCTTAAGCGCATTACCGTGCCCCCAGAAGAACTGCCGCCGGAGAAGGTTCCCCCACCGCGCTGAGCTTCAAAAAGGCAAGAATTCGCAAATTTTGTTATTAATCTAGTAGCATTTTGTCGATAGAGCCGTTATACTGGGCACGTGCCAAGGGATGAGACAGAGATCGGAGCTCGCTTGGCGCACGAACCGCGGTGGCCGCAAACAAGTTCAACGCTGTTTGAAGCCACCGGCACCAGCACCATCTTCGCAGGGACATTCACAACGGCAACAGCACTCCCACAAAGAAGAAAGGGACGATCATGGCTAAGTTTGTTTGCAGCGTCTGCGGTTACGTCTATGAGGGCGACACTCTTCCCGCCGATTTTGTCTGCCCGGTGTGCGGCGTCGGCGCCGACAAGTTTGTCAAGCAGGATGAAGAGATGAGCTATAAATCTGAGCACAAGGTGGGCATCGTCGACGGCGTCGACCCTGAGATCGTCCAGGGCCTCCGCGACAACTTTGTCGGCGAGTGCAGCGAGGTCGGCATGTACCTGGCCATGGCCCGCCAAGCCGACCGTGAGGGCTACCCCGAGATTGCCCGCACCTTTGAGAAGTACGCTTACGAGGAGGCCAACCACGCCTCACGCTTTGCTGAGATGCTGGGCGAGGTCCTGACCGACTCCACCGAGAAGAACCTCAAGATGCGCGTGGACGCCGAGAACGGCGCCTGCAACGGCAAGACCGACCTGGCCAAGCGCGCCAAGGAGCTCAACCTCGACGCCATCCATGACACCGTACATGAGATGGCCCGCGACGAGGCCCGTCACGGAAAAGGCTTCGCCGGCCTGCTCAAGCGCTACTTCGGCTAAGCTCCGCAGCTAACACCACACGAGTGACCCCCTTGTCGCCGCGCCCCTCACCCCGGGGGCGCGGCTTTGTTTTGGGGACCTGAAGGCGAGCGGGCTGCAGGGGCGAGCCGTGCTATCCGGTGCCTTCGACGCGATCGCAGCGCGCGCCCGGGAAGAGGAGGCCAGCGCGATGCCTTCATCCCACTCAAATGAGGAGCTCCTCACTTGTGATAGGGCTCTCCTCGTGAGATCTTAGCGGCACGGTAGACCTGCTCGAGCAGCACCACCCGCGCCAGATTGTGCGGCAAGGTGATGGGGCCAAACGAGAGCTGCTCGTCGGCTCGTTCCATGACCGCCGGCGCCACCCCGGTCGACCCGCCAATCACAAAGCTGACCTCACCCTTACCGCGCAAAGCCAGCTCATCAAGATGCCGAGAAAGACCCTCGCTCGAGCGCTCCCGGCCTCCGATGGCGAGCAGGATGCAATGGCTGCGCTCGGGCACGGCCTTGAGGATGTCCGCCGCCTCCAGCTCCCGAGCCCGCTCTTCTCCCCCGCTCTTGGCCGGGTCGCGGTCGGCCACCTCCGACACGTTCACCTTGTGATACCCGTCCAGCCGCTTGAGATACTCAGCGCAGGCGTCCTTCCAAAAGCGCTCCTTGAGCCGGCCTACGGCCACCACGGTGATCTTCACGTCTCTCCTCCTCAGCAGCCGCCCACGACAAAGGCGCCGCCCGGTTCGCAACCGGACGGCGCCTATCTTACGCGCTTGCCGTGCAGTCTAAGGCCGGCCGCCTCTCAGCTATCGGATCAGCTGCCCAAGCCCGCTGGGCCCGCTGCCGGCGTTGCTGTTTTGGACCGTGGTCCCGGCGGTGTCGTAGCCCTCGTCGCTCGAGAACGTGACCTGCGTGGTGTGCTCCTGACCATCGCGCAGGTAGGTGATGGTGGCGGTGTCACCGATGCTGTAAGTGCGGACGGTCATGATCAGGCTCTCTGAGGTGGTGATGTTGGTGTTGTCGATCTTGGTGATGATGTCGCCCGCCTTGAGACCGGCCTTGTCGGCGGCCAGCCCCGAGGTGACGTCGCTGACGTAAGCGCCGCTGTCAGTGCTGACCCCCAGCTGCTGGGCAAGCGACGAGTTCATGCTGCGCATCGAGATGCCGAGGTAGGCATGGTAGGCATGACCGGTGCTGATGAGTTGCTGGGCAATCTGGTAGGCGTAGTTGCTGGGGATGGCAAAGCCGATGGACGAGCCCGAGGAGGTAGTGAGGGTCGTGATGCCGATGAGCTTGCCCTCGCGGTCTACCAGCGCACCGCCCGAGCTTCCCGAGTTGATGGCGGCGTCGGTCTGTATCAGGTTGGCGTAGATGGAGACGCCGCTGGTCGACTGGAGCGCCGTGGAGCGGTACTTGGCTGAGACGATGCCCTCGGATGCGGACTGGTCAAGGCCGTAGGGGCTGCCGAGGGTCATGCACCACGCGCCCACGTTGACCGCGTCGGAATCGCCCACCTCGATGGGGGTCAGCCCCGTGGCGTTGGCCTTGAGCACCGCGATGTCGGAGCTGGGGTCGCTGCCGACAAGCTCGCAGTCGACCTCGTCGCCGTTGATGAGGACGGTGTAGCGGGTGCCGTCTGCCACCACGTGCGCGTTGGTGATGATGTAGCCGTCCGCCGAGATGATGACGCCCGAACCGGTGGCGTACAGGCCGTCGCTGCCGCCGCTCGATGAGCCGTTACCAAAGTAGCTGCTCGAGCTGCCGCTCTGCGCATAGACGTAGACGCTCACCACCGAGGGGCTGACCTTGGCCGCCACCGCCTCGGAAAGCGAGGTCGACTCATCGGAAGCCTGGATGGTGACGTTCTGCGAGCCTCCGCCGCTTACCGTCTGCGTGGAAGTGGCACTGGGCGAAGCGGTTCCCGCCGCATTGCGCACCGTGTAGTAGGTGACGCCGCTTCCCAAGGCAAGGCCCAGGGCCACCGCCACGATGCCCGTCACAAAAACCTGTCCCCGAGTGGCAGGCTTCTTGGCCTTCCCCTGGCGAGGAGAGCCGCTGCCGCCGTTGGGGGTGAACGGCGGCTGGTCCGGGCCGCTGGCGCCCGGCTGCCCCTGCGGAGGCATCTGCTGGGTGCCGCTCGTCTGCCCATACGGATTCTGCTGGTTGTATCCCTGCTGGCTGAAGGGAATCTGCTGGGTCTGCTGCTGGCCGTACCAGCCTTGCGGAGGCTCGGGTGCGCCGCCGTTCACCTGCTGGCCGTTGTTCCAACCGCTGCCGGGACCGACCGGCGGGATGGAGCCGTTGTCCTGTGCCATGCGATCACTCCTTTTGCAGATGAGCCCGTCTGCGGGCGATCGGCGGGTGCGCCCCGCCGCATCTCGTTTGCTGACATCTGCAACGTAGCACTTGCCCGCAGCAGCCTTCAGAGGCCGTCAACACCATGTCACGGAGCAAGGCAAAGATACTCCATCCGCCGTAGCCTCGAGGTACCTCACCCGGGGTACTCCGCACGACCTGTCAGCCAGCGCCGCCAAAGAGCGCGCAAACCAACGGATAGATAAGACCGCTCATGAAGTTGGTTCCCGCTCCCACCACCATCATGGTGACGACGAGCAGCACCGCCGAGAAGAGCTCCGACCAGCTCAGGGTCGAGCGCCTGAAGAGCGGGTCATCGGTGTGGTCCGGCAGGATCTCGTACGTCTGCGGGTCATCCGGCGAGTGTCGACGGTCGGCAGGCGTCCGTGCGGGAGACGCGGACTCTGTCGGCCCATTAATGGAGCGCCGGGCGGCGCGCGCCTCCGAAAGGCGGCCCGCCCGGGCTGGCTTCGGCTCGGCGACGTCCTCGGCTGCAGGCACCAGCTCCGGACCCGCCTGAGCGGACTGCTCCTCGGAGCTGCGCTCAATCTGAGTCAGGTTGGAAAGCATCAGGTTGTAGAGCTGGTCGTCATCCAAACGGCTGGGATTGGAGAAGCGGATCACATTGCCGTGCAGCCGAGAGCGGGAGCCGTCGCGGCGGGCGGCCGGCGAGGCGGAGGACCAGGGAGCGTCCTCCCCACTGCGCCCGTTTACCACGCGGCGGCGAGACCTCTCGCCGTACATCGCCGAGAGGTCGGTGCGGCGGGCGCCATACACCTCGGCATCAATGAGGATGGACTGGTCGCTCAGCAAGGAGCCGAGCTTATCCAGATCGGATTCCAGCTTCTTGTCTAGGGCCTGCTCAGGCTGGGCTGCAGGGACCGATAGAAGGGGTTGCGAGACGAGCAGGTCGAGCACCGCATGCCCTTGGGCTCCTCCCTGGGACTTGCCGCCTTCCTCATCGTCATCGACCTCGGCGTCCCAAGCCGCATCTGCCTCCGCCTCGTCAACGTCGTCCTCGGGACCGCCGGCGAGGATGTCTCCCCCATCCGAAAAGGCCCATGCATCATCCCCGTCCTCGTCGACGGGCAGATTGTCGTCCAGGTCGTCATCCCAGTCATCATCCCAGGTATCCGCAGCCTCATCGGTCTCAAAGCTACGCAGGGCCGCCTCCCACTCGTCTTCCTCCCCGACATGAGGATCGACCGAAGGCTGGGCGAGCGGCAGATCGGCTAGGCCTGCCAGCTCATCGACAAGCACATACTCCGCTGCCGCCGCCGGATTCTCCAGATGCGGCGCCGGCTTGCCTGCCCGCGGATGCGAACCGTGCTCCTTCATCAGCCG
>OMWF01000012.1 GCA_900314665.1 uncultured Actinomycetes bacterium | reverse complement strand
CGGCAAGCCCACCTTGATGGGCGCCTGCACCGGCTGCCTGGCGGGTTTGGTCGTCATCACTCCGGGTGCCGGGTACGTGCCCATCTGGGCTGCCCTGATCGAGGCGGTCATCGTGGTTCCCATCTGCTACTTTGCCATCACCAAGCTCAAGCGGCGATTTGGCTACGATGACGCCCTCGACGCCTTTGGCTGCCATGGCATCGGCGGCATTGTGGGCGGCGTCTGCACGGGGCTCTTCACGTCGCCGAGCCTGGCGGTGGAGGACGGCATGTACGGCTTGGTCTACGGATCCGGCAAGCTTCTGGGCGCCCAGCTCGCAGGTATCGGCATCACGCTGGCGGTGGTCGTCGTGATGACGCTTGCCATCTGGGGCGTGATCAGGCTGGTGGGCGGCGAGTGGCGCGTCGACAAGCGAGAAGAGGCCAACGGACTCGACCGCGGCGAGCACAACGAGAACGCCTATCCGGCATTCACCGGTTTGGACTAGCCAGCCGGCCGCGATGGGGAGCGTTACCTGATGATTGGCAGGGGTCCGACAGACCCCGGGTGCGGCAGGAGTCCCGGCTGGAATCCTGCCGCACTCCCGTTTTGGCAGGGGCGCGGCTTGAGGAACCTCTCTTGTGCCAGCTTATACGGGCCGAAAGCTGGCATCGGCGGACCTTCACGGGCTGCTACCCTGCTGTCGCACCGCAAAGCTGGGAGCAGACACCTTGTAAACGGCATCTTCTCGCCCCAACGGCTATAAGCCGATACGGGTGCAAATATGAGGTAGGGAATGATACGTAAATGCATTTTGCAATGTAAATATGCATTTATATGAATAAGAATTCTGAAGACCGATTTCGAGGCCCGAAAAAAAGAAGGGGAACCTCGAAATACCGTTGATACAAAGCCCCCGAGAAGCTCCGGATCCAATAAAACCCCACGAATCAGTTGCCTATAGGTCGGTTGTTTCCCCTCTATTGCGTAATGCATGGCGGTATTTCGAGGTTCCCCTTCTTTTTTCAGGCTCGGTTTTTCCTCGTTTGAATTTATATGCATAATAATGCATATAGGAGCTATAGATATGCATCATTGTGCAACATGCGATAGAAGCTCGACCCGTTCTCAATCGGCGGGCTGAGACGCCCTGCAAGCCTGCGCATACCTCGGGGGCTCGGCCTGTTCTCGGGCGGCGGGTCAGGGGTGGCCTGCAAATCCCGGGCGAGGTCGTCCGCCGATGCAAAGGGGTGTCGGCCGCCCTCCATCACCCGATATATCACGCCGTCGGTAATCATTGATTACTTTTTTCTCGAAACCCCCTTGCATCGCCTTGCTGCGGGTGCTATTTTCGCATCACAAGGTAATCAGTGATTACCAACCAGACGTGCGCGAAGAGCGGAGGAGGTGCATTGCGGTGAGTGCCAGCCCCAAGCGCAGGTACATCGAGGCTACCTACAACCTACTCAAGCGTGAGGGACTGGACGGCATCACCATCCGCAAGGTGGCGAGCGAGGCCGGGTGCACCAGCGGGGCCATCTACAAGCACTTCAAGGATGCCAACGAGCTCATCGCCGTTGCCTCCGTGCGCTACCTGCGCGACTATGCTGAGGACGCCCGCACGCTCTCCAAGGTGGACCTCAATCCGCTCGAGCTCAACCTCCAGCTGTGGGAGTGCTTCGCGTTCTACTCGTTCACCGACGCACCCATCTTTGAGAATCTCTTCTTCAGCCTTTCCGAGGCTGGCTACGATACCACCAAGGCGGTCGACATCTATTACGAGTGCTTCCCCGAGGAGATTCAGGATCAAAAAGGGTTTATCCAGGAGATGTTCTCCGGCGCCACCATGTTTGAGCGCGACTCCATCCTGCTCAAGCAGGCTGCTCAGATCGGGGCGCTCACCGAGGAGTCGGCGCGGTACCTGTGCACCCTTGACACCTACCTCTTCCGCGGGATGCTCGCCTCTGTCCGTGGGACCTATCAAGACCCGCTGGTGGCTCGCGCAACCACGCGAGACTTCATGAGGCTTCTCGTCAGGGGATACGAGTCCCAGCTCAACCCAGGGTATTCAATCCTGGTGGTGAAGCCTTTCAGCCCTTCGCTCAACCTCGATCAAAAACTGGAAGGTTCGCAGGCGTATCAAGTGGTCATTCCCATGACCGCCGGAAAGCAACCCAAGACAGCACGGAGAAGCGGCTAGCACGGTGTAAGCGCAGCGGCACAATCGCTGCTTGGCACGGTGGCGGGCGGGGAGCCCGTCTCAGCACTTGGCAACCAGAACAACCGGGATGAGGCCCAATGGCAGGTCTTCCCCCAACGCATCCCTATTCGCCTGGCGCTGCCAGGGGCTTTGCGAAGTTTTGCCTGGTGACGCACACAAGACACGCAAGACAGGAGGGGGACATGCCCGTCAACGAGTCCAAACCCGCAGGGCGCAACCACGTACTGATAATCTCGCTGGTCATCGTGATTGCCTTCGTTCTCTACGGCGCGCTCGCACCCGAGTCGCTAAACGCCGTCTCCGGAGTGCTGTTCAAGGTGTTTACCGGCGACTTTGGCTGGCTGTATCTGCTGGTTGTGTTTGCCCTCGTGGTCTACACCGTCGCCATCGCCCTGAGCAAGTACGGTAGGATCAAGCTCGGTCACGATGACGAGAAGCCCGAGTTCTCAAACTTCAAATGGTTTGCTCAGCTCTTTGGCGGCGGCATGGGCATCGGCCTGGTGTTTTGGAGCGTTGCAGAGCCCGTCTCGGATTTCATGGCGCCGCCCTCGGCCGATCCGCTCACCAACGCGGCCATGCACGAGGCCATGCAGACCGTGTTCTTCCACTGGGGCATCTCGCCGTGGGTCATCTTTGCGGTGGGCGGCTTGGCTCTGGGGTACTTTGCCTTCCGCAAGGACCGGCCCTTCCTGGTGAGTTCTGCATTTGAGCCGCTCATCGGCCTCAAGGGCGTCAACGGCCCGCTCGGCAAGGCCATCGACATCCTGGCCGTTTTTGCCACCATCTTTGGCGTGGCCACCTCGCTCGGCCTGGGCACGGTGCAGATTACCGGTGGCCTGCAGTACGTGTACGGCATCCAGGACACGACGCTGCTCGAGGTCATCATCATCGCGGCCATCACCGCTTTGTTCACGCTGGCAACGCTCTCGGGCCTGGGCAAGGCCATGCAGATCGTGGCCGACGTCAAAGTGTACCTCTCCATCGCCTTCATGGTCTTCATCTTCATCTTTGGTGGTGCGGTGTTTATCTGCAACATCTTCGTCACGGACCTGGGCGGCTACCTTCAGAACTTCATCGCCAAGAGCCTGTGGATGGAGAACGGCGACTTTGTCCAGGGTTGGACCATCTTCTACTGGGCTTGGTGGATTGCGTGGGCGCCGTTCTGCGGACAGTTTGTGGCCCGCGTTTCCCGCGGTCGCACCATCCGCGAGTACCTGCTTGCGGTCATGCTCCTCCCCGCCGGCTTCTGCGTCATCTGGCTCGCCATCTACGGCGGCGCCGCTTTCAACATCGACGCCATGACCGGTGGCGCCATCCAGGCAGCTGTGAGCGCAAGCACCACGTACGGCTTGTTTGCACTGCTCCAGCAGTTGCCCATCTACGTCGTCACCGCCCCGCTGGCCATCGCCCTCATCGTCATCTGCTTCTGGGGTTCGGCCAACTCCGCCACTTTCGTGCTCTCGATGCTCACCGACCACGGCAACATGGAGCCCGGCAAGGCGCTTCGCGTGGGCTGGGGCATCGCGCAGGGAGCGGTCACCATCGTCTGCATCATCGTCGGCGGCACCGAGATCCTCAAGATCCTCCAGACGCTCTCCATCGCCGCCGCCTTCCCCTACATGTTCGTGATCGTGTTCTCGGCGATCGCCATGGTGAAGGCCCTCAAGGAAGACCCCGGCCCCTACGGCGCCTTTACCCGGCAGCGCAAGGAGCAGCTCGCCCTCGAGGAATCGGCCCGGGAGCATGCGGCGCAGGCTTCCCCATCGGGCATGCTGGAGTGACCGGCACCCATTGAGCTATCCGCCCGCAGGTGAGGCTCGCATGCATGCGGCGAGAGGGGACGCCCTCTTTCACCTGAGGAAACGATAGAGACAAGAACGACAAGAACGACAAGAACGCTCGGGACGCACTGGTTTGGTGAAAGCGCAAGGCTTCGGCAGGCTTTGCGGCGCGCATAGGAGAAAGGAAGCATCATGATCCCTCTGTACGACGTCCTCACGCAAGAGCAGGTGCAGCGGATTCACGACGAAGCGATGAAGATCCTCGGCACGATCGGCATCGACTTTGAGTACGACCCTGCGGTCGAGTGCTTCAGGGAGCACGGCTTCAGGGTCAACGGCCACCAGGTATTCTTCACCGAGAAGCAGGTCATGGATGCCCTCGCCACCTGCCCCAAGAGCTTCACCCTGCAGGCTCGCGACCCCAAGAAGAACCTCACCTGCGAGGACGGCAGCTTCATTCTCACCCCCTCCTACGGGCCCCCGTTTGTCTACGACGGCGTCACCGGCGAGCGTCGCGTGACCACCTTTGAGGATTACAAGAACGTCATCAAGCTCGTGCAGATGAGCCAGAACGTCAACAGCACCGGCGGCAATGTGGTCGAGCCGAGCGACATCCCTGATGCCATCCGTCACCTGATGATGATGGACGCCCACATCAAGCTCTCCGACAAGAACTGCATGGGCTCCGCCCGCGGCGCCGAGTGCGCTCGTGACTCCTGCGAGATCGCAGCCATCATGTTTGGCGGCAAGGAGGCCATCAGAAAGACCCCGGTCCTCAACACCCTGATCAACTCCATCACGCCGCTCAAGTACGACGCCCGCATGGCTGGTGCTTGCATGGTCCACGCCGAGTACGGCCAGTCCTGCATGGTCTCCTCACTGGTCATGAGCGGCTCCACCGGCCCCATCACGATGGTCGAGACCATGGCCGTCCAGACCGCCGAGACCCTGGCCGGCATCGTGCTGACCCAGCTCGTCAACCCCGGCGCCCCCGTCATCATGGGCACCACCTCGGGTCCGGCCGACATGGCCACCATGGCCCTGTCCCATGGCAACCCCGAGAACGCCCTGTACGTGGCGGCCACCGCTCAGCTCGGTCGCTTCTACGGCGTCCCCGTCCGTGGCGGCGGCGCCAACAACGACGGCATCCTCAGCGACGCCCAGGCTGGCTACGAGTCGATGATGGCGCTCATGGCCACCGGCGTGAGCGGCGTGGCATTCGTGCTCCACGCAGCGGGCATCATGCATTACTACAACGCCTTCTCCTACGAGAAGTTCGTCATCGACGATGAGATCTGCGGCATGGTCAAGAAGTTCATGAAGGGCTATGACTTCGACGAGGACATGTTCATCTTTGACGACGTCGAGGAGGTCGGCTCCGGCGGCCACTACCTCTACCAGGAGAGCACGCTCGAGTACATGAACGAGTTCCGTCGCCCGATCCTCTCCAGCCGAGCCGACTGGGAGGCATGGAAGAACAAGGGCGGCAAGTCGACCGCCGAGGTCGCTCGCGACAAGTGGCAGAAGATGCTCGCCGACTACGAGGAGCCCGTGATGGATCCGGCCATGGCCGAGGAGGTCAACGCCTACATCTCCAAGCGGTGCGAGGAGCTTGTGGGCGAGACCCCCGACCTCATCAAGTAGCACCTTCGGGACATCGAGACAGCGCTCTCGTTACCCTTCCGGGGGGCGGGGTGGTCCTCCAGCCATCCCGCCCCCACCCCCATTTGAGACATGGTTGCGCTTGCCCGCCCCCGTTGAGGAGATGACCGGCGCATGAGAGATTTGCTGGCGATGATTGACAAGCGGGTGTGCGTTGGCAGCGCGGCGGTCTGCATCGTGTTCATCGTCTGGGCGATGACCTCTCCGGTGCGGGCGGGGGCGGTCCTGAACGCGGTCCTGAGCGTTCTCACCACCAACTTTGGATGGCTCTACCTGGGTGCGGTCTT
>OMWF01000283.1 GCA_900314665.1 uncultured Actinomycetes bacterium | reverse complement strand
GAACAGGCAACGCCCCAGGAAAGGCACGCTCCTCCGCCCGCCTCACACCACTTGGAACAGGTAAAACTTGAGGTAGCTGGTCTCGGGCACGCCCCAGAGGACCGGATGGTCGGGCGACTGCTGGCGGGCCTCGATCTGCCGGAGCGAGACGTGCGCGTCGCGGGCCGAGCGAGCAAGCATCTCCCTGAAGAGGTCGTCGGTCACGAAGTGCGAGCAGGAGGCGGTGGCCAGGTAGCCGCCGCGGGGCAGAATGCGCATGGCCTTGACGTTGATGTCGTGGTAGCCGCGCAGGGCACTGGAGACGGCCCGGCGCGTCTTGGCAAAGGCCGGCGGATCCAGGATGACGTAGTCGTAGGCGCCCCGACGCTCCTGCTCAAGGCGGTCGAGCAGCTCAAAGACGTCGGCCACCTCAAAATCGATGCGGTCGGGACCGAGGCCGTTGATCCGGGCGTTGTGCCGGGCGCGTTCGATGGCGCTCTCGGAGATGTCGACCGAGTGCACGTGGGCGGCGCCGGCCAAAGCGGCGTTGAGGCCAAAGGACCCGATGTGGGTGAAGCAGTCGAGCACGGTCTTGCCCGGCGCGATCCGCGCCGCAGCCGCCCGGTTGAGCTTCTGATCCAAAAAGAAGCCGGTCTTCTGCCCCTCGGCCACGTCCACGTCGTAGAGCACGCCGTTCTCGCTGATGCGCACCTCGGTGGGGTAGCCGGCCTCGGGCAGGGGCACGCCCGGTCCCTCATACCAGCCGGTTTGCTGCCCAAGACCCTCAAGGGCGCGGGTCGAGGAGTCGTTGCGCTCGTAGATGCCGGCGATGGGCTCGCCCTCCTCGGCCAGCACCTGCGCCAAGGCCGAGAAGACCAGCGGCTTCACACCCTCCATGCCGGCGCTCAGGGTTCGGGCCACCAGCACGTCGCCGTACCGGTCCACGGTGAGCCCGGGCAGCTGGTCGGCTTCGCTGGCGATAAGCCGGCAGGCGCGGGTGGCGCCGGACAGCACGACCTTGCGATACTCCCAGGCGTAGCGCACGCGACGCAGGAAGAAGGCCTCGTCAAAGCGGTCGTTGGCGTTGGTCGAGAGGATCCTGACCCGGATCTTTGAGCGGGGGTTGATCCAGCCGGTGCCCAGGTAGGAGCCCTTTTGAGAACGGACGTCCACCAGCTGCACGTCCGGCCCCAGCTCCTCGGCGCCGCCAATCTCGTCGGCGTACGCCCAGCAATGGCCGCTTGCCAGCAGGCGCTCGCCCTTGCGGGTGATGGTGACCGACGGGTAGGGCCTGCCCTCACTCATCGTAAAACCCCAGCTTCTCACGCAGGTCGACCAAGGCCTTGCCACGATGCGATATGGCGTTCTTCTGCTCCAGCGATATCTGCGCCATGGAAGGCTCGCCGCCCAGCTCAAGGGGGTGGAAGAGCGGGTCGTAGCCAAAGCCGCCCTCGCCGGAGGGCTCGGAGGCGATGAGCCCCTCGCAGGCGCCGGCGGCCACCGTCTCGGTGCCGTCGACGTCGATGAAGACGATGGTAGAGACAAAGCGCGCGGTGCGCTTCTCGGCCGGCACGCCGTCAAGCTCGGCCAGCAGCTTGGCGTTGTTCTGGGCATCGGTGGCGTGCTCGCCCGCATAGCGCGAGGAGTACACCCCCGGCCGCCCGTCCAGCGCGTCCACCACCAGGCCGGAGTCGTCTGCCAACGCCGCCAGCCCGGTCTCCTCAAAGGCCGCCTGGGCCTTGATGCGGGCGTTGGCCTCAAAGGTCTCGCCGTTCTCCACTGGCTCCGGGAAATCGCCCAGATCATGCAGGGCCACAAACTCCCAACCGCTGGCTGCCAGAGCCGCCTCGATCTCGACTACCTTGTGGGGGTTTCCGGTGGCCACCACCACGCGCTTGCGCTCCCCCATCAGGCACCTTCCCTCACGATGACGCCGTCGATGCCCATCGAGACCGTGACCTTCTCGCCCGGACGGGCAGGACCCGCCTCCAGGGCGGCCCGCTGCAGCGCGAGCAGCCGGTCGGTGCCGGCGTCAGCCAGGTCGAGGAAGCGCCCCAGTCGCGGCCGGCTGAACGAGACCCGCTCGCCGGTGCCCTGGACCTCGACGTACTCGCCCTTGTCGGTGCGCACCACGTTCATGTCGACCTCGGCCTTGGAGTCCTCCGCGTAGTCCAGGTCCAGCAGCTCCCGGCCGTCGACCAGCCCCACGCTGACGGCCGCCACTTGCCCAAAGAGCGGGTTGGAGCGGATCTTGCCGGCGCGCTTCCAAAGCTCGAGGGCGTCGTGCAGGGCCACCCAGCCGCCGGTGACCGAGGCGGTGCGGGTGCCGCCGTCTGCCTGGATGACATCGCAGTCCACGGTCACGGTCACCTCGCCGCCCATGGCGGACATGTCGATAACCGACCGCAGGCTGCGGCCCACCAGGCGTTGAATCTCCTGGGAGCGGCCCTTCTGGCCGTTGGTCTCGCGTTTGGTGCGCTTGCTACCCGAGGCCGGGAGCATCGCGTACTCTGCCGTGACCCAGCCCAGGCCGCTGCCCTTGCGCCAGCCGGCCATGTGCTCCTCGATGGTGGCGCAGCAGAGCACCTGGGTGTCTCCAAAGGAGATGAGGCAGCTGCCCTGGGCGTTCTTGAGGCAGTTGCGGGTGATGGTGACGGGGCGCATCTGCTCGGCAGAACGCCTGTGGGAGCGCAAAGAAATCATGGGGTGCTCAATCCTCCCCGGGTCGAATCCCTCGAGCGGCACCAGGTGCCGCGCAATCTCGGCTTGCTGGCGCAGAAGGGCGTCATCCATGGCAACGCCGACGAGCCTCGGTCAGGACCTGAGCCGCACGCGCCATTTGGTCCTCCCCCTCCAGGGTGCCGTCATCGCAGATGATGGCGGGTCCGCCTTGGGCGAGCTCGACCGCCAGCGCCACCGCCTCATCGAGCGGGCGCTCCATGATGCCCTCGCCCACGATGCCGCCGACAGGCACTAGCTTGCTCTCCCGCGCAGCCGAGAAGAGCTCGCGGACGCGGTCGGGCTGGGGATGGGCCACATGAACGCCGGCAAATCCCACGCCTGCCAGCGCCGGATAGAGGCCGCGGGCATCGCCCTGGGTATGGAAGACGGCGGGGATGCCGGCTGTGGTGGCGGCCTGGACAAGCTCCTGATAGCAAGGCATCAGGTGCTCGAGGGCAAAAAACGGGTCGATCTGGGCGCCGGGCATGAAGAGCTCGTCGCAGATCACGATGGCGTCCGCGCCCTGGTCGCATGCGTTGGCGACGGCCTGAACCACCCGCTCGGCGCGTTGCCCGCCCAACACCGCAGGATCGCTCTTGGCAGCCTCCACCGCCACCGCCCAGCCGCGCTCGTGCGCCAGCACCGAGAGGGGCGCCGCCACCGAGACAAAGGCGGCGATGCCGCGCTTCTCAAAGCGGTGCTTGGCGTTGGTCTGCGCAAACTGCTCGCTATCGATGAAGAGGCACGAGGGGGCGAGCGACTTCTTGATCAGCTCGGCACCCTCGGGAAGCACCCACGAAAACCCAAACCCCTGCTGCATGAGCGTGCGCATCGGCACCCTTCCTCCCTTGTCGGCGACAGGAACCCAATGATGCTACCAGCATAGGACAAGACGGGGCGCTGCCGGCCGACAAACGCCGCCGCTTTACGGCCGCTGACGTCCCTGCCGCCCCAGCCACGTCCGTCCCTGGCCTTGATAGGGCTCCGACTGGCCGGGGAACGAGACCCCCGGCATGCCGCCCAGGGCGTTGGGGCGCTGGCCGGTTCCCATGGGGCTTCCCGGCGCGCGATGGTCGTGCGCCCCGGCGAGGAGGACCGCCAGGGGGTCGGCGTCCGGGGCGGAGCCAGCCTGGGGCGCCCCCACGGGGCTGATGAAGGTCCCTGAACCCAGGAAGCCGTCAAAGCCGTCGGTTCGCTGGCCGAGCTGGGCCGCCTGGGTCGCCAGCTTGTCGACGCGGTTGGCGGTGGCGCTGCTGGGCGCCAGCTGCTGGGCGGACTGCAAGAAGTACGCGGCCCGCCCCACGCTGCCGTTCTTCTCGGCCTCATCCGCCAACTGGTAGGCCAGCTGGAGATAGCGCCGGTTGGGCGCCAGCAGCAGGCCGGCCTTGCTCACCAGGGCGACCGCCTGGCTCAGGTCCTGCGCCTGACGGTGTGCCTCGGGGGCGCGGTACTCGAGGTAGACGCTCTCGTCGTAGGCGACGGGGCATAGCGGGTCGAGCGCCAAGCCCACCGCCGAGAGGGCGGCGGCCATCTGGGCATCGCCCTTGCTGTCGGCGACGAGCGCCAGCTCCCCGTAGAAGCGGGCGGCGTCGGTGAGGGTGAGCGAGCAGGTGAGCCCCGCGACAAGCGCCGGCTCTACCCGCTCGCGGGCGCCCGCCTCGCGGGCGGCAGCCGTGAGCCCCAGGGCCGCCTCGGGGCTCATCGGGTTCCAGGCCAGCGCCGCGGTATAGGCCGCCATCGCCTCCTCGGACCTGTCCAGATGTCGCAGGCAACGGCCCTTGATGAGGTAGAGCAGCGGAAAGTCGTCGAGAACCGCATGCAGGCAGGTTCCCGCCGGCAGCAGGAAGCGACGGTACGCCTCCATCGGGAACGGCCCCGAGAAGTGCAGGTACAGCGCGTGCTCCTGGGAGCCCGGAAGGCCCGACGGGGTAAGGTGCCCCGGCGACTCGACCCGGCTCACCGCATCGCGCACCACCTCGAGGGCGTCCTTCCAGCGCTGCCGGTCGGCAAGCTGCATCCCCGCGGCGCACGCCCGCCCCACCTGGTCGGCGTCTTCCTCAAAGAGCGGAATCTCCGGGGCGGGTCTGCCCTTGGGCACGCCGTAACGGCTCATCGCGCGCTACTCCACAAAGTAGGAGGCGCAGTTGAGCGGCGTTTCGTAGCAGTCGACCTGGGAGACGGGCAAGCCCTTGTCGATGAGCTTCTGGGCAAAGTAGCGGGCCAGGTTCTCCGCTGTGGTGCGGAAGGGCAGGATGGAAAGGGTGAAGCCCTCGTCCTCCAAGCAGGCGATGGTCTGGGGCTTCAGGGAGCCCTCCTCCACCAGGAAGGTGTGGTCGAGCTCGGCGGTGGCGGCGCGCAGGATGCGCTTGAACTCGCCAAAGTCCACGACCATGTCCTTCATTGTGCCCTCGACTTGCAGGTCTTGCTGCTTGAGATAGGCCACCACTCGCCAACGGTGGCCGTGGAGGTTCTCGCACTTGCCGTAGTAGTCGGTGAGAAAGTGGGCACCGTCAAAGCTGCTCTCGCTCTTGAGTCCATACATGGCTGAATCCTTTCGCAAGATGGGGCGGGCGGTCAGTATTCAGCTCGCACGATACACCCTCGCCCGAGCGGGGCGGATGTCAATCAGGAAGCAGCCTGCTGACGCACTGGCAAAGCACCTGCGACATCCAGCAGGTTTCCGTGGACGGCATCTGCCCACATGGCGTAAAGTCCCAACTGTCCGTCATCGCCCGTCCGGCGTCATCGTGCGCCCTCAACGGGCCCACAAAGCCAAGGGAGCGCACATATGCAACAGGACGATTGCATCTTCTGCAAGATTGCCAAGGGCGAGATCCCAACCAGCAAGGTGTACGAGGACGAGTACGTCATCGCCTTTGATGACCTGGAGCCGTTGATGCCGGTCCACTGCCTCGTCATTCCCAAGGACCATTTCCGCGACATCACCGACGATGTACCCGAGGAGACGCTGGGGCGCGTGTTCAAGGCGGTGCAGAAGGTGGCCCAGATCAAAGGTCTCACCAACGGCTTCAGGCTGATGGTCAACACCGGCGAGGATGCCAGCCAGAGCGTGAAGCACTTCCATGTGCATCTGCTGGGCGGCGGCTGGATGCCGCGGCCCAATGACCAGGACTGGGGCCCCAACTCCACCAACGCCGACAAGTTCTACTTTGCCGACGGCACCCGCAAGGAAATCTTCGACAAGGACGGCAACCAGATCGTCTTGGGCGAGGACGAGTAGGCCTGCAGAAGGCGGAAGATGATAGATGAATCGAGGCGCCCTCGTGCCCGCCAGGCGGCACGTGGCGCTTCTGTCCGCAGATAAACGCCCCGCCCACCACCATGAACTGCCTCCCATTTCTTGAACATGAGAAAAGGGAGGTGGTTCATGGTGGCGAGGGCCTAAGGAGTGGACGTATTCTTGGGCTGGCTAGGAGCGCGCGGCCTCCTCCTCGGCGAAGCGCTCCATT
>OMWF01000298.1 GCA_900314665.1 uncultured Actinomycetes bacterium | reverse complement strand
GGTCTCCTTAGAGGCGCTCTTGGGCATCGAAGCTTTGATTTCGTATTCGATTGCCGAATCTGGGCTCCTGTTGAGGTGACGTGAGTACTCTGCAACTATCTCAGCTACGTCGGAATCTCTCACGGATTTCTTCACAACGCCCATAATCGCAAATCGCGATCCCTCGAGCCATACCTCAAATGGTGCGCTGTCAAATTGGTATTTTTTTCGATGTCTCTGATGTACACGATTTCTCACCTTTCCCCTGGGGTTGTTTGAGTCCCATCAAGCTGTCTCGGATATGGATGTGGTAGAGCCTGTGCCAACCGGGCATTATGGCTTAGCGCTCTCTATCGGCTCTTTGTCCTCGCTTTTGAGGCGGCCGCTTATCCTGAGCTCGTGGCAGGACTTTGGTGCCGTCCTAGTGTTGAAATCCTGCGATGTAGAACATACCCAGATGCTTGCTTGAGTTGTAATTGACTGCACCCCTCCCGTAAAGCCGAGAACCCCTTGACCCTATGATACCGAGAAGTCTAAGTGCTTGGGAACTTTTGAGTGTCCTGTGGAAGGGACAGCCAGAAATTTGTGGCGGCCTCAATTGGGATGATTAAACCATCAAAATTCGCGTTTCTAATGTCCATCAATTCTTGAACAGCGGCATCGAAGGCGGAGCCACGGGGTTCGACCGGCCCCGGACTGTCCCAGATGTAGGGATGGCACGATTTTGCGATTAAACGCTTCCCCGCGCATCAGTCCGGCGTGGAACCGTCCGCCGCACTGATACCAAATCTGGGTATTGCATTCTCTCGGGCAGCATCCTAGTATCCGTAAAGCAAAAATATTTTTACAAAATAATTTATACATAAAGTTTTGACTAATACGGATACCGATCCAGATCCAGTTGCTGCACAGCCCGTTCGAGAGGAGCACCAGAAATGACGTTTGACAAGGTACGCGACGTGATCGTGGACACCATCAGCTGCGATGCCGAGGATGTGAACCCCGAGGCCACGCTCGCCGACGACCTGGGAGCTGACTCCCTGGACGCCGTCGAGCTCAACATGGCCTTTGAGGATGCCTTTGGCATCACCATCCCTGATGACGACATGGCCTCCTTCAAGACCGTGGGCGACATCGTCACCTACATCGAGAACCATCAGTAGGCGCAGGTAAAGGCACTTCGGAGGATGACCGCCATGGACAGCGATAAGCTGGAGAAGCTCATCCAAACCTTTTCTGACTCGCCGCTCACGCTGCTCGAGGTAAACGACGGCGAGACCCGTCTCAAGATGCGCAAGCCGGGGGCGGGAGAGCAACCGGCAGCGTCGATGCAGACGCCGGTCGGAACCCCGCTGGTCACGGGCGCTCCGCTGGTCGCGGGCATGCCGCTGATCGCCGGGACCCCGATGGCCGGCGCCGCGCAGGCGGTCGCTGGGACTCCGGCGGTTGCGGGCATGCCGGCAGCCGCAGGGGCCCCGGCAGCCGCAGCCGCGCAACCGGCGCCCCAGACCCCCTCCGCCCCCGCCGATGACCTTGTCGACATCACATCTCCGCTGGTGGGCGTCTTCTACTCTGCCGCCTCGCCGGACGAGCCCCCGTATGTCTCGGAGGGCGACCACGTCGAGCCGGGCGATGTCCTCTGCCTGATCGAGGCTATGAAGATGTTCAACGAGGTCAAGGCGGAGCAGGCAGGCACGGTGCGCCGCGTCGTGGCCCAGAACGGCACGGCCGTGGGCGTCCACGACCTCCTCATGCAGATCGAGGCCGGCTGACCCATGTTCAAGCGAGTGCTGATAGCCAACCGAGGGGAGATCGCGCTGCGGGTCGTCCGCTGCTGCATCGAGATGGGCGTCGAGTCCGTGGTCGCCTACTCGCAGGCCGACAAGGACCAGCTCTACGTGGGCCTCGCCACCCAGGCCATCTGCATCGGAGACGCCCCGGCTGCCGAGAGCTACCTCAACCAGGAGCGGCTCGTCTCGGCAGCTCTCGCCACCGGATGCGACGCCCTGCACCCGGGGTACGGCTTCCTCTCCGAGAACGCCGACTTCGCCCGCCTCTGCGCGGACAACGGCATCGTCTTCATCGGCCCTCCGCCCCAGGTCATCGAGCGGATGGGGGTCAAAGCCGCAGCTCGCGAGCTGATGCAGAGAAGCGGCGTCCCCTGCGTGCCGGGTTCGGAGGGCACGGTGGCTTCGGCTGAGGAGGCCCGTCAGGTGGCCGAGCGCATCGGGTACCCCGTGCTCATCAAGGCCTCGGCGGGCGGCGGCGGGCGCGGCATGCGCCGGGTCGGCTCCGCAGGTGAGCTCGAAGAGCTCTTCTCGCAGGCACGGTCGGAGGCCATCGCCTGCTTTGGCAACGGCGACCTCTACGTGGAGAAGCTCGTCGAGAACCCCAAGCACGTGGAGATCCAGATCTTTGCCGACACCCGCGGTAACGTGGTCTACCTGGGAGAACGTGACTGCTCCATCCAGCGCAAGAATCAGAAGATGATGGAGGAGTCGCCCTGCACCCGTCTCACGCCCGAGCTGCGGCAGGAGATGGGCGAGGTGGCGGTGCGCGCCGCGCGGGCGTGCGGGTACGTGGGCGCCGGGACCGTCGAGTTTGTGATGGACGAGCAGCGCCGCTACTACTTCATAGAGATGAACACCCGCATCCAGGTCGAGCACCCCGTGACCGAGATGGTCTACGGCGTCGACCTGGTGCGCGAGCAGCTGCGCGTGGCCGCCGGCCTGCCCCTGAGCTGGAGCCAGGACGAGCTCGTGCCGCGCGGGCACGCCATCGAGTGCCGCATCAACGCCGAGGACCCCCTGCGCGGGTTCATGCCCTGCCCCGGCACCGTCACCAAGGCGTTCCTGCCCGCCGGCAACGGCACCCGGGTGGACTCGGCGCTCTACGACGGCTACCAGGTGAACCCCTACTACGACTCGCTCATCGCCAAGGTCATCTGCTGGGCGCCCACGCGCCTTGAGGCCATCCGCAAGATGCGCCGTTGCCTGGCCGAGACCAACATCGAGGGCATCAGCACCAACGTGGAGTTTGAGCTGTTCGTCCTCTACCACACGCGGTTTCTGAAGGGCACCTACAACACCGGCTTCATGGACGAGTGCGCCGGCGAGCTGCTCGAGCTTCAGAAGCAGGCCGAGAAAATCGCTGCTGGTGACGGAGGTGCGCCCGGGCGGATCGCCGGCAATGACGGGCACGCGTCCGGCAGGGTTGCCGCCAGCGACGGACGTGCGTCCGGACAGGGGAGGTGAGCGCCATGACCCAGAGCTCCAACCCGTTTGCCCAGCGCCACGAGCGCCTGCAGGCCATGAAGCAGCTCAAGCCCAAGAACCTCAAGGCCGCCGAGAAGCGCGCCGAGGAGGAGGCACGGCTGGTCCGCTGCCCGGGATGCGGCACGCGCTTTGCGCACGAGGTCCTTGCCGACATCCTCTACCGCTGCCCCAGCTGCGGGTACCTCTTTACCATGTCCGCCCCCGACCGTTTGGCCATGGTCTTTGACGGGGGCACCTACCAGCGGATCCTGGACGACGTGGTGGGCGATGACCCGCTGCGCTTCCCCGGGTACGCCGATAAGCTCGCCCGCAACCGGACCGAGAGCGGCCTTACCGAGGCGGTCCTCTGCGCGGTGGGCGCCATCGGCGGCGTACGGGTGGCGGCGGCAGCGCTCGACAGCCGGTTTCTG
>OMWF01000046.1 GCA_900314665.1 uncultured Actinomycetes bacterium | reverse complement strand
CCGCGGCGGGCAAACTCCATGGCCCAAGACTCATGGTTGCGGGCGTTGCCGGCGTTACCGTGGTACATCATGATGGCCGGAGCCGGGGTCTTATCGGTGGCGTTGTCCGGCCGGTACACCAGAGCGCTGAACTTGGCGCCGTCGTTGCCGTCGATGGTGATGCGGTCGATGTTGATCTTGCCCCATCCGGTGATTACGCCCCAGTTGACAAGCGTGGCCACGAGCAGGATGGCAAGGGTCACGCACCATCCTATGCGCACGTTGCGCTTATGGCGCCTGCGCTTTTCCGGGTCAAAGAACTCTCGCTCGAGCTTCTCGTCCATGGCTCGGTCGCGTTCGATGCGCGCCTGGCGTTTGGCTGTCTTCTCTTCCTTGGTACTCATGAAATCCCCTTTGGTGTCTACCGCGCGTTGTTCTTGCAGACGTTGCTTGCTTGAGGCCCTCCTTGCCCCGTTGTGCCGCTCGCCTTGTGGCGATGGCGAGCCAACCTGTTCCGCCGCGGATTGTGCGACGGAGGGCAACGCTGCACATCCTCTATAAGGGGATTACCGGGGGTATATTGCTACTCCACCCAAAAATACTCCCGCAAAATACCAGGTACATGGGTTGTGGTAGTTAAGGATGCGATACTATCTTGCATCGTGCGCAAGCGATGGAAGGGCAGGGGTGCTGGTGGCTCAGGCGGGTTCAAGAAGACATCTGTGGGCATCGCTTACGCCGGCGATGTTCGGGTTCGCCTTCAGCAAGGCTTGGGCGTACCTTACGCTGACGCGCTCTGTTCCTATGGCTCAGAATCTGTCGCTTCTCAATTTTGAGGCAGCCTCCGCTCTTGCTGCCATGTGCATCGCCCTGCTCGCGCTTACGCTGACCCCTTCCAGGGTCAAGTCCAAGCTATCGCCGATCAGCTTCGGGGCCTTGATTGCCGCGGCTTTTATCTTGTTCGCAGCGCCGGCCTTCCCCGAGATGGCCTTCATGCTCAATACGGTTGGCAACCTGCTGGCTGCCGTGGGCGTGATGGGGCTGGCGGCGCTTTGGACGGACCTGTACGCGCTGCTCAATCCGATTCGTGCGACGTTCTTTGCTTCGGGTTCCGTGGTGCTGTCCTGGTTCATCTGCTTTGCTCTGGAAGCAAACCCAACGGGGCGTCTCTTTGTCCTGCTCTGCGTCATTGCCCTGCTGGCGTGGGGGAGCTACCGCAAGAGCACGCAAGCCGTCGTCGACGAGCTCCACCAAGCCGACGACCGCCGATGCCGGCCCATCATCCCGTATCGCGCGGTGCTCTTCATAGCCTCGTACTCGCTGGCGTACGGTCTGATGTTGGGCCTGGTTCCGTTCTCCGGTCCGGGCATCTCCGAGTCCAGAACCCTGCCGGCCCTGCTGGTGCTCATCATCCTGCTCGCGAGCGCCAAGCGCTTCAACGTCCGCATGCTCTACAACATCGCCTTTCCCACCATGGCCGGCGGAATCCTGATCGTCGCTCTGCTGCCGGGTGTGCCCGTGGGGGTCTCGGCCCCTCTCATCAACTTCAGCTACGGGGCGATGAACCTGATGGTGACCGTGGTTGCCTGCACCATCTCATACGCTTCGAGCACCTCTGCGCTCTGGGTCTTTGGCCTGTTCGTGGCTGTGCAATATGTCTTCAAGCTGCTGGGGGAGCTGCTGTGCCAGGTCATCGCGGCGCTGTTCTGGTCGGGTGGGGCCGACGGAGCCACGGCGCTGGTGGCGATTGCCTTCGTTGTGGTGGCGAGCATCGTGATGCTCACCGAGAAGAGCGCCTTCTCGCAATGGGGCGCCAATGTTCATGCGGGCAGCGGCGATGGGACGGAAGAGGACCCCGTTGCCCACGTCCGCACCCGGATTGACGACTTGAGCCAAGCTTACCAGCTTACGCAGCGCGAGATCGAGGTGCTGCACCTGATGGCGGAGGGCAAGACCAACCACGGCATCGCCCAGGACATGTTCATTGCCGAGAGCACCGTGAAAGTCCATGTGCAGCACATCTACCAGAAGCTCGACGTTCACTCCCGCAAGGAGCTGGCACGCCTGCTAGGCATGCCAGATGCCAACGCCAGCTGAGCGCGGTAGAGCGAGCCCATCTGCAGCGCGGCTAGCGCCTCTCCGACGGCCACGCCCGGGCCCCGGCTTGCGGCCGAGTTAGCGTCAGCCTGACGGCCGCGTCTTGTCCGGTCGTGGGCTGCCGCTTCCCTCGTCTGCACCGTCCTCTGCCCCTCATCGCGCGTTTGCTAGAATCCCTCAAGGCTCTTGGCATCCATCGGGGAGGCACCATGGACATAGCGCGGTTCTTCAGGGACGAGCTCGGCGCTCACGTGACCGGCAGTGCGCTCGATTATCGGGGCGAGGTGCTGCCTCGGGGCATCGTGCTTGTCGACAAGGACAACCCGCCCCGCCGCGACTACGTCTCCATACTGAGCCCGGATCAGCTTGAGGCCCTTGTCGCCAGGCCCGGCAACCTTCAGGGGACATACCTCTTTATCACCGGAGATTCCGCAGGCAGACAGGCGCTACCGCCCGGTCTGACCGGCGCCAATGTCTATGTCGCCGACCTCCCCATGGTCGCGCTCTACAACCAGCTGCAGCGCGCGCTCGAGCGCCTGGGCTCCACCGCGCCGGTCAGGGTGGGCGGCACCACACGTTTCTCGGATTTCATAAATGACCTGGTGGCCATGCACATCACGCGCCGAGATGAGATTGCCTCCCGGCTGGCGGACTATGACTACGAGCCGGGGTGCCCCTTCCGCATTCTCGTCTTTGAATTTGACGACAGTCGATCCACCACCGAAGAGGATCGCACGCGCCTGATCTGGGCGATCAAACGCCTCTTTCCGTCAGCCAACTCGGCGAGCTACTTTGAGCGCATCGTCACCTTGTTCCAGCGCTCCTCGCGGCGGGGCCCCATCGACCTTCCGGACGACCAGATGGCCCGGCTGCTGCAGATTTGCGAGGAGAGCCACTGCACCTGTGCGCTGACCAACGCCACCATCCGCCTCGACATGCTGCGAACCAACTACATGACCGCGGTCTCGGTGCTGGCGCTGGCAAAGAAGCTTCAACGCGGGAGCGGCGAGCGCGTCTTTCCTGTGCAGCGCTACCTCGACTACGTCTACCTGGACATCTGCTACCACTACTTTCAAAGCCAGAACCATCACGACAACTACATCTACATGCTGAGCCCGTGGGTCGCGTGGCTCATTCACTACGACAACATCCACGACACCGACCTGTGCCACGTCTTCTACGCCTATCTGCGCAACGAGCGCAACTACGCCAAGACCGCCGAGGAGCTGCACATGCACCGCAACACGGTGGTCTACAAGATTCGCAAGGCCCTCGACCTTCTGGACCTTGGCGTGGACCTTGACGACTTTGCGGTGCGTCACCGGCTTATCACCTGCTTCATGATGCTCGAGTACTGCGAGAAGGCTTTGGGAATCCCGCCCACGCGTTTTCCCGGCTACGGCAAGAGCGACCCCATGTAACGGCTGGGCAGGGCGCGGGGAGCGGGGGGCAGGCTCCGCAGGGTGCCAGCAGCAGACGGGTCGCAGGCAAATGTGGCGATTGGTCATTCCGATACAATGCGGAATTTCCGCACAACTCCGTCAAGCTGGCTCATCTGCATTAGCATGCGTGGCTGGAGGCATACAATCCCCAGGAAAACAGCTGATTCGAGACGTAACACCGTCTAGTTGTGCGCAGAATCGCACAGAATCAGATTGGTCACTGGCCCACAAACACTCTTGCAAACCCTGTCGATGAGCGCCATAGGTTGGCAGGGCTTCATCTCATATTCTGCAGGTGTTCGGATAACGCCTGCACAGCGCGCAGCGGGCGGATTCCCGTTGACCGTCGTTGAAAGGATGGTTCCAAAAGCCATGACATCCGAGAGCAGCTGGCGCAAGCCGGCGACCCACAGGCCTCTCTTTGGACAGAAGGTCGACCCCTATCCGGCGACCTGGTTCTTTGACCAGCTCGCCTTTATCGGCAATCCCAACGTGGGCTGCTTTGTGCTTAAGACCAGTGAGGGCTTGGTGCAGATCGACTGCATGGAGCCTTTGGACGAGCATCGCGACATCATCGTTGAAGGCTATCGACAGCTGGGCCTTGACATGAACGACCTCAAGGCTATCGTCATCACCCACGGGCACGGCGACCACTACGGCGAGGCGGACTGGTTCCGCGAGCAGACCGGCTGCACCGTGTATATGTCCAAGACCGACTACGTCTTTGCGCAGCACGACACGCGCAACCGCACGGGCGTCCTCACCTGGGAGATTTCTGACTACCTGGAGGACGGCGGCGTCGTTGAGCTGGGTGACGGCAAGATCTACACGTACGCCACCCCCGGCCACACCCCCGGCTGCATGAGCTTCGTGATTCCCGTGACCGACGAGGGGCGCCCGCACCTGGTGGCGCTCTGGGGCGGCACCGGCGTCCCCTGGACCATGTCCGACAAGGTCGACTACCTGGAGTCCTGCATCCGCTTTGCCGACATCACCGCCAGGCTCGGCGTGGACGCAGAGATCTCAAACCACCCCTTTGTCGACGGGCTTATCGGCAAGCTCGACATCATCCGCACCATTACCGACGGCATCCCCAACCCGTTTGTGATCGGCACCGACGGCTACAAGTACTACGAGCGCATGTTTGCCAACCTCTGCCTCGCCAAAATGCACGAGCAGGCAGCCGAGGCCGACAAGCTGCTGCCGCCTCAACCTGCCCGCCTTCCTCCCCGGGACAACAAGTAAGGACAGACCATGATCGAGAAGAAAGAGACGTACACCACCAAGCAGATCGTCAACTTGGTCATCAGCTTGTTCTTCATGTTTGTCTTTGGGTGGATCTGCCCCACGTGGGGGGAGGTGACCCGCCAGGGCGTGCAGGCCATCGGCATCTTCATCGGCGGCATCTGGATGTTTGCCACCCGCTTTGGCATGGTGGCGCCGTCGCTGCTCATCATCTTTGCCATGGTCTTTACCGGCTACAACACCGGCGACAAGCTCATCGGGAACACGCTGGGCAGCTCGGTCGTGTGGCAGCTGATTATCATTTTTGTGGTGCTCTACGCTGTGACCGAATCCGGGGCCGATGCGGTGCTTGCCCGCTGGATGATCTCTCGAAAGGCCTTTAACGGCAGGCCGAGGCTCTTCACCAGCGTGTTCTTCCTGGCAGCAACGGTGCTGGGCGCCATCGCCAGCGCCCTGGGCGCCTACCTCTTCAGCATCGCCATGGTCGACTCCCTCGCCAAGACCGCCGGCTACGAGAACCGCAGCCAGTGGAAGAAGGCCATGTACACGGGCTCCATCGTGTGCGCCTCGATCGGCGGCGGCATCCTTCCCTTCAAGGGCATGGCCCTCATGATCTTCAGCCTGATGCAGACCGGCCTGCTCGATGCGGGCGTACAGATCGACCAGGTTTCCTACATGGCCTCCGCGGCGCTGGCCGGCGTTCTCGTGGCCATTTGCTTTGGCCTCGCCATCGGGCCGCTGTTCCGGGCCGACCTGAGCAAGCTCGCCGCAGTCGACGTAGCTGCTGTGACGGCCGAGGGCGGCACCCACTTCTCCAAGCGTCAGGGCTGGTCGCTGGGCCTGTTCTTCATCGGCTTTGCCTACTCGATCGTGATGGTCTTCCTGCCCAAGTCCATCCCGGGCTACGCTACCTTTGCCGCCATTGGCCAGGGCACCTGGTTTGCCTTCATGGTGGTGCTCATGTTCCTAATTCACATTGACGGCGAGCCGCTGCTCAAGCCGGACCAGGCCATGGGCAAGGCCGTGCACTGGGGCATCGTGCTCGCGGTGTGCGCCTTCACCTCGATCGGCGGCATGGTGTCCGACCAGGCCCTGGGCGTTCGCGGCTGGCTCGCAGGCATCATGAGCGCGCTGCTGGGCAACATGCCGCTCGTGGTCTTTGTCTTCGTGCTGGTGATCCTCACGCTGGCCATGACCAACGTCTTCTCCAACACCGCGACGGCTGTGATTATCGGCACCATCATCGGTCCGCTGCTGGCGACCTACGGGCTCACCCTGGGCATCAACGTCAGCTGCCTGATCCCTGCCATCGTCATGTCGGCCCTGTGCGCCTTCCTCACCATGGCAGCAGGCGGTTCCGCACCGCTCTACCTGGGTACGGAGACCATGCGAGACAAGCCGAGCTGGGTCTTTAAGTACGGCTTGTGGGTCTTCCCGATCGTGGCGGTTCCCTCGACCTTCGCCTACGTGCTTCTGGCATACATCCTCTAGCGCGAAGGTAACCCCCTAAGCCCTGCACCCGCGCCCCGGTGCCTGGAAGACCAGGTCCCGGGGCGCGGGCGTTTTGGCAGGGAAGGAGGTGGTTCCGCACAGGAGGTCCAGATGCGCCCCGTGACGTGAGGGCAGGTGTTGTCACCGCGAGCCGTCCCGCACCCGTGATGTCGCGAGACACTACGGGTGAGCCCGTTAAACTGAGAAAACTTCGGCTGGGGCATGCAGGGCTTGCTGTGTGCCAGCCCCAGCGCTCAGTCTGTCCGCGCGCGTTTGAGCGCTCCGAGGATGATGTCGCCGGCTGCCGCCAGCTCCTCGGCGGTAAGGGCCAGCGAGACGTTGTCAGAGAAGAGGATCTGGGCGTTGGGAGGGAATTCGTCATCGCCTTCCCAGACGATAAGCTGCAGATACACGGTGTCTTGATCGTTTGCGGGATTGGCGATGAAGGCAAACTCGTAGGCCGCGTCGCCGCCCTTCACCCGTTTGCCCCCGCACGCCTCGCACGCGGCGGCAAACTGCTCGGCACTCTTGAACATGAAGGCCAGCCGTTTGAGGCAGCGACCCTCAAACGGCTTGAAGTAGTGGTCTCCAGAGGGTACCTGGTTGTATGAGAGGAACTTGCCGGTACCGGGGATGAGGCGGCCGTGCGAGAGCAGACACGCCATCAGGATGCGCACGCCGTTGGGGGTCTCCTCGCCGGTGTCCTGGTAGGTGGTGGCCAGGTCGGGCCAGCGCGTGGCGACCGGCCTGCCCAGCAGTGTCACCATAAAGGTTTGCGCGCCCTCGTCATAGGTAAGGTCGGTTCTGGCGGCTATCTCCTGCGGGTCGAGCGTGGCGATGTGCTGCTGGTAGACCTCGACGGGGTGCTCGCCCTTGTGGTCGATGATGTCCATGGCATCCTCCTCATGTAAGCGTCCGTGCTCTTCGCCCGTGCAGGCTCTAAGCAAACAAGCTCGCGTCCGTGTGCGGCAGGAAGCACGCCGCCACAAACTCGTCCATGTACCCCGGGTAGGTTGAAAGCTCAAGGTAGGTCATGTTGCGGCCGATTTCAAAGACTTTATTCTCGGCATCCTTCGAGACCAGCATGGCGCAGGCGCCGGTGAGGCTCGAGTTACCGATGTAGCCGTAGCGCTCAAGCCCGATTTTGGGAAGCATCCCGATGGAGATGGCGTTGGCCATGTTGATGCCGCTGCCAATGCCCCCCGCGATCATCACCCGCTCGATGCTGCTGGTAGGGAGGTCGATTCCCTTGAGCATCGTGCGGACGGCCGAGAAGATCGCGCCCTTGGCCCGGATGAAGTTGTTGATGTCGGTCTCATTGATGGTGACCGCCTTGCCGTGCTCCGTCTGGTCGGGATACGCGAGCACGTATTCCGCGGTGCCGTACTCGTCGCGGATGACGCGCGGCTCGTCGTGGATGAACCGGCCCTTGGGGGAGATGATGCCGCAGTGGAAGAGCTCGGCCACCGTGTCGATGAGCCCTGAGCCGCAGATGCCCAGGGGCTTGCCGCCGCCAATCACCTCGTAGCGGGGCTCATGCGTGGCATCGTCGATGGAGATCTCCTCGATGGCGCCGTCGGTGGCGCGCATGCCGCACGATATCTCGCCGCCCTCAAAGGCGGGGCCGGCCGAGCAGGCGCAGCACAGCAGGTAGTCGCGGTTGCCCAGGACCAGCTCGCCGTTGGTGCCCAGGTCGATGAAGAGCGTGAGCTCGTCACTGTCCCACATCATCGTGTCGAGCACGCCGGCCGAGATGTCGCCGCCCACGTAGCTCCCCACGTTGGGGGCAAAGACGACCGGGGCGTCGGGCGCGATGGGCAGGCCCAGATCGGCCGCGGTCTTGCCATGGAGTTCGAGAAACTCGGGGACAAACGGCTCGAGGCGGATGCTCTGGGCGTCGGCCCCCACAAAGAGGTGCTGCATGGTGGTGTTGCCGGCGATCGTGCAGCGGGTGATGTCGGTGGTGGCGGCGCCCGCCTGCACGCTGAGCTCCTCGAGGATGGGGATGATGGTCTCCTCGCGCACGGCGTGGCGCAGCTTCTCCACGCCGTGCGGCCGGCTCTGCTGGATGATGCGGTTGATGACATCGCCGCCGTAGCGGATCTGGCCGTTGCCTGCGCTGGCCTTGCCCTTGACCTCGCCGCTTGCCAGGTCGATAAGGGCCGCGGTGACCGTGGTGGTGCCGATATCGATGGCCACGCCCAGGCCCGTCTGGTCCACGCCCCGCGTGAGGCCTGACGAGAAGATCCGCCCGGTGTCGCGGAGGTAGCGCTCCATCTCAGCGGGGGAGAGCAGGCCGGCAGTGCGGATGCCCTTCTTGAAGTCGGCGGCGGTGGCGGGGACCCAGATGCTCGCGTCGCCGGATACGGTGCTCTGGCAGGCCAGGCGCCAGTTGTCCTCCCACTCGTCATCGGTGATGTGCATGGTCTGCTTTGACTCGACGGAGCCGGACATGATGCGCACACGGCACTTGCCGCAGGTGCCGTTTCCGGAGCAGGGCGCGTCGATGGCCACGCCCGCCTGCTGGGCAAGCTCGAGCAGGTTTGCCCCCGTGTCGGCAAAGACCTTGCTCTCGGGGCCGTCTTCCTGCTTGAAGATGATCGTATACATGCGCGTCTCCATCGTTGTCGGCGGACGCCCCGGCAAAGCCCGGGGCAAGAAGAGGGGCCCGAACCGAGCGAATCGGTCCGGGCCCCGTGGCAGATCAAGCTGGTGCCGTACAGCCCAAACCCGGTGCTTTTATTGCCGTGTCCTGCTCGCAGGAACGACGCTCAAGCAGCGGGAACCTTACATGATTGGATCCATGGCGAGGGCGGGATGGCCCTTCTCCTCAAGGAATGCGAGGACGCCCTCGGAGTCGGTGGCGATGGTCTCGTCGCAGATCATGTCCGTGAAGTTGTCGATGCCGTACGCCTCCTTGGCCGTCTTGTTGAGGCGGCTGGCGACGTCGTCCTTGAGCTCCTTGGGCATCCAGACGATGCGCTCGGGGCCGCCCTCGGCGGCGATGAACTTCTTGGACGAGATGAACTGGCGGCCGTGGCCCATGAAGCCCGGGGTCTGCACGCCGCCGCCGGTCATGGAGGCCAGCTCGCCAAAGGTCATGCCGGTGGGGGTCATGCCCGCGTACTCGCGGTTGACGACCACCACGCCGTTGGCCTCGGGCATGATGCCGCAGATGCACTCGAAGCAGCCGCAGGAGGTCATCGGGTCCTCGATGAGCGAGTAGAGCGTGACGTTCTCGACCGCGCCGTGTGTGGCCTCCTTGACGACCTCGTTGACCGTGGTGTAGCGGCCCGTGCGCTCGTCGAGGCAGCCCTCCTTGGGGATGGGCTGGCTGGGGCCGGCGTCCTGCAGCTGCTTGGTGGCCTTGGCGTCGAGCCAGGACACGGCGCCGCAGAGGCCCAGGCGCTCGGGAGTGACCACGCAGCAGTGCGAGGGCGCGAAGCTTTGGCACAGCACGCAGGTGTAGAACTCGTCGACGCTCTCATCGGTGAGTGAGGCGAGCCGGTCGTCACGGGAGCGGTAGCGCGGCATGGCGACCTCGTCCAGGAACTTCTGCACCAGGTCGCGGTCGGTGTAGAAGGTGACCTGAACCTTGTCCACAACCTGGCCGAACTCCTCGAGGATCATGCTCACCAGGACCTCGCCAAAGTGCTCGAGGCGCAGACCGGCCTCCCAGCTGGCCTTGCTGATGCGGATGCGGAACAGGTTGCGCTGGCCCGTGTGCATGGCGCCTTCGATGTAGTTGAACCAGGAGTGGATCTTGCGCTCGATGACCGACTCGAAGTCCGGCTGCATCTTCTCGCCGTAGACCTTGACGGTGGTGGCCAGCGGCATGCGGATGAGCTCGTCGGAGGTCTCGGGGACGGCCGGGCCTATAATCTCGACCTTGCGATCCTCCACGTCGTCGGGGCTGTCGTACATGGTGACCAGCTCGACGGTGGGGTTGTGGTCGGAATCGAACTCGACGTAGCAGTCCTTCTTGCGGATGATCTCGCCCTCAAAGGCGGCGGCAAAGGAGACGGGCAGCTGCACGGCCTTGGCCTTGACCTTGATGTTGCGCAGCGCGAGCGACTTGGCCACGGTGTTGGCGTGGTCGGTCTCGCTCTCAAGGGCGCCGGGGACGGCCAGGTCGCCCAGGTCAAAGTCGACGATGACGGGGAAGCCCAGGGCGATGGCGCCGGCGCCTGCGGAGACCTCGACGCCGCCGATGGTGCCAAAGGTGTTGACAAAGGCCGGCACGCGCTCCTTGGTGTACTCGAGCAGGGCCGGCAGGTTGCCGGCCTCGAGCGCGCCAAAGATGAGGGCGGCGCGGATGGCGATGGTGACCACGTGCGTGACGGCGGTAACGTCATGACCCAGCGGGATTACGCGATAGTCGAGGCCCATCTTGACGCCCTGCTCGGCAACCTGGTCGATGCAGTCGCCCACCAGCGTGGTGAGCAGGCCCTTGTCCTGGTAGTCGCGCACGATGGCAGCCACGTCGGCGGGGTCGTCGGCCTTGCCCAGCACCACCGCCACGCCGGGGATGTCGCCGGTGACCAGCGGCACGCCCAGCGAGCGGATGATGGGGTCGGGGACAAAGCCGATGCCGCCCTCGTTCTCATAGGGGTTGGCGCCGCCTACGTACTTGAGGGCCTCGATGATCTCGGCGCCCACGGCGGTGGCCAGGCCGGCGTTGAGCGCGGGGCCGATCTCGGGCTCGTGGGTCGTGAGGCTCTTCATCACGTCGACGCAGGCGGGCAGGTCGCCCAGCTTGGTCACCTTCACGCCGGTCGCGGCGTAGATGGTGGGGAGGAAGTAGGCGGTGTCGGGGAAGGCGATCGGCTCATCGGCGCCATGTGCGGCGATGGCATCGTTGACGGCGCCCTCGGTAAGGCCGATAACCGCGTCGGTTCCGGAATAGATCAGATCGGTAAGTCCACTCACGGTTGCTCCATTCTTATCGACTTCAGAACGGACGGACGGGCACCCGGTTCCTGCGTGGCGCCGGCGCCGGGTGCCCTTGGGTCTGGGTTAGAGCTGGAGGTAGCTGTCGGCGTAGAGGTTTGCGCCCCTGATGACGTCGCACGACTTGATGGTCTCCATCATGCGCTTGTCGCAGGGGTTGACGATGGCGCTGGTCAGGCCCTGCTGCATGGCCATGGCGATCATCGCGCTGTCCATGATGGGGCGGACCTCCTTGGGCATGCCGTTGGAGCAGTTGGAGAGGCCGCCGGTCGACTTGAAGCCCATGTCGGTGAGCATCTTGATGAACTCGAGGATGTCCGGCTGCTTGTCCTGCATGCCCTTGATGACCAGGAACAGGGGGTCGAAGAGCATGTCGTCGGGCTCCATGCCCAGGCCCATGCCGCGCTCGAGGAGCTCCTGGCAGTACATCATGCGCTCGTCGTTGTCGGCGGGGACGCCGCTCTTGGAGCACAGGGCGATGATGATGGCGTCGTTGGCGGCGGCCAGGTCCACGTTCTCGATGCGGTCGCCGGCATCGGCGGAGTTGACGATGGGCTTGCCCTTGGAGCGGTTGTAGACCGAGATGCCGGCCTCGATGGCCTTGCGGTTCGCGGTGTCAAGCGAGAGCGGGATGTTGTCGAACTCGCCCTGGATGAGCTGGACGGCCCACTTCATCAGCTCCTCGCCGTCGCTCTCGGCAGGACCGATGTTGACGTCGAGGTACGTGGCGCCGGCGTCGATCTGCTCTTTGGCGCGCTTGAGGATGGGCTCCGGGTCCCTCTCCTCCATGGCCTTGCGGATGGTGGGGGAGATGCAGTGGATGCGCTCTCCAATCACTACGAACTTGTCCATGTGCTTCCTCCTAGCTGCGATGACGGTGGACGGTGTGCCTTACGCAAACTGCTTCATGAACTTCACGAGGTCGGTGGCCTCGTTGGGAGCCACGATGATCTCGAAGTCGGGCAGCTTCTGCTCGAGCTCGCCCTTGAGGACGGCGACCTTGCCGGGGATGATGAGCTTGCGGCTCTTGATCTTGTCGGCGATACCGTTCTCCGAGATGAACTTGGCGATGGAGGATGCCGAGAGCTTGCCCGCTGCCCACGAGGTGAGGACGGAGTAGCCGCCAGCATCGGAAATGACCAGGTTGACGGGCACGCCGGCGCGCTCGAGCTCGCCGGAGACGACAAAGTAGGTGAGCGCGAAGTCGACGGTGGTGGCGATGGGGGCGTTCTCGTCGGCGCCGTTGAGCGGGTAGATGCCGGGCTCGACGGTCATGGGCTTCTGCGGGTCGGTGAACACGTTCTGACGCAGGCCGTAGAGCGGCAGGGCGTCGGCGTAGCTCATCTCCTCCATGACCACGATGGAGCCGTACTTGACCGTGAAGAGCGAGGCGTAGGCCTCCTGGAGGTGCGCGTCGCCGGGCGCGAGCTTAGCCACGTTGACGATCGAGGGATAGCCAAAGGTGCGGTCCTGCCCCTTGAGGTCGGAGCGGCGGATCTGAACCGCGTACTCGAAGGCGTCCTTGGCCGAGGCCGTGGAGCAGTTGAGCACCAGGTCCTTGAGGCCCTTGCCCTCGATGGCCTCGACGGTGTCGTGGAGCTCGTCGAGCGTGGCGCCCGAGACGCCCAGCACGCACTTGAACTCCTGAGCGAGCGCCGCAAACTCGTCGGCGTTGGCAGCGGAGGCACCGTTGAGCAGCGGCTTTGCGTCGCCCACGACCTCCAGGGCCTTGCGGGCGGCAGCGGCGTCATCGCAGTCGAGGATGAGCGCGCGGCCCGTGGCCTTGGCCTTCTCGGCCAGGGCGGCATAGGCGTCGGCGTCGCCCGTGTACTCGAGGGCGAGGGCCTCGACGTACATGCGCTCGCCGATGCGGTCGTAGTCGATGCCCTTGACCTGCTCCCACTTCTCGTCAAAGGTCTCGGGAGTGACGGTCACGGCAAAGAGGTTGCGGTTGACGAACTTCTTCTCGTGACGGTAGAGGACGGTTTCGCCGCCCAGCTGGTGCGCGGCCTCGCCGGCGCCCACCGTGATGGTCTTCATCAGGGGCGCGGTGGCCTCGGAGAGCTTGTCGAGCGCCTCCTGGGACATGTGCGGGCACTTGTCGATCGAGATGGCGCCTTGAGCCACCTTCATCGAGAACGCCATGCAGGTGGGGGAGCCGCATTCCTTGCAGTTGGTCTTGGGGGTCAGCTTGAAGATGTCCAGTCCCTTGAGAGCCATGTTCAACTCCTCCCTGCTACATGAGGTCCGCGACAAACGCGGAGATGGTCTTGACGGACTCGGGGTGCATCAGGATGACGGCGTTGGAGCCGCTGGCCAGGCAGGCCGCCGCGGTCGTGACCTCCATCTGGATGCCGCGCTCCTCGACGTCGCCCCACTCGGGGATGTCGTCGCCGGAGACGAGTGACTCCTTGACGGTCCAGGCCTCGCTGGCCACCGGGGTGACGATGGGCATCTGGAGCATGCCGTCGTTCTGCTCGAGGGCGGCCGACTTGACGCGGTCCATGGTGGACACCACGTACTCGAAGCCGTAGCCGGCGGCGGCGGTGCCGACGTTCATGACCACGCTGCCGGGGTCGACGCCGAGCTGGGTGATGAGGACGTTGAGCTGCTTGGCGAGGTTGATGTCGTCGGCGGACTCGGCGCCCATCTTCTGCTGGTAGGCCATGACTGTGGAGGCGCCCACGGTCTTGTAGTTCTCCTCGCGGGCCGAGAGGAGCAGGACGTTCTTGCCCTGCAGGGCCTCGGCGACCTTGCTGAAGAGCTCGGTGTCCTTCTCGACGTTCTTGCAGCCCTCGATCACGAGCGGCTTGTCGACGGCGTCGGCGATGGCCTTGACCTCGGCCACGCAGTCCTCGACGGAGCGGTTGTCCCCGTTGGGGTCGGCCGCGTCGAGCACGATGGAGAGGAAGTCGGCCTCCTTGAGCTGAGCGGCCTTCTGGGCGCGGTCGAGCAGCGTGGTGGCGCCCTCATAGAACTCGTCGAGCTTGGGCAGGTCGGTGCGAATGCCGGTGTCGCTGACCGCGATGCCCACTGCGGGACGGTGCTCGATGGGTGCATCAAACGTGTAGAGCGGCATGACGTTCTCGCCGCCCAGGGTGACTGCCGAATCACCCGTGCCGATCGTCACCGCGTTGATGGACGCTTTGAACGCCTGTGGTGACTTCTTGTACGCCATTGGTTCTCCCTCCGGTTGGTGGTAGGTGCTCCCAGCTTTATAAACAACGTCTTGCAACGTGCTTACAACAGTGCGTCGATGAGCTTCTCAAACGAGGAGCGGGCGACCGAATCTGCAGGCAGCTTGCTGGTGGGCTTGCCGGCGCAGTCGTACTCGTAGACGAGCTCGTCGTGCGGGACCACGCCCAGCAGGTCGAGGCCCTGGCGGTCGATCTCCTCCAGGATGCCCGGGTCGAGCGTGGCGGACGGCGCCCGGTTGACGATGAGCTTCATGGTGGTGGGGTTGAGCTTGAGCTCATCGGCAAGATCCTTGATACGTCCCGTGGCCTGGATGCCGCGCCGTGAGGCGTCCGAGACGAGCAGCAGCGTGTCGACCGAGGGCAGCGTGCCGCGCGAGATGTGCTCCATGCCGGCCTCGTTGTCGACAACGATGTAGCGGTAGGGCTTGGTCAGCTTGCTCATGGCGGCGGTGAGCAGGCTGTTGGCGTAGCAGTAGCAGCCCTTGCCCTGTGTGCGGCCCATGACCAGCATGTCAAAGTCGTCACCCTCGGAGAGGGCGCCCTGCAGCTGATACTCCATGTAGTCCTGCTTGCTCATGCCGGTGGGTATGGGGGAGTTCTCATCGCGCTCCGCTTGGGCTACCACCTCCCGAATCTCGCCGAGGGTCTTCTCGACCTCGACGCCCAGGACCTCGTTGAGGTTGTCGTTGGCGTCGGCGTCGACGGCGAGCACCGGGGTGAGCCCGTGCGCGCACAGGTAATTGATGAGAATGCCGCAAAGGGTGGTCTTGCCGGTGCCGCCCTTCCCCGCCACAGCTATCGTTTTCATTTGACGCTCCTTCTCGGGCGCGCTGGCGCCACGTCGGTCCGAATGCGAAAGGCCTTGAAAGCCCGTGACGTCACGCCTCGGTGAAGCTCACGCGCTGCTTGAGCCCATCGCACACGAGCTCATACACGATCGTCCCGTCGGGGTCGACCATGCGCAGCTCGTCTATGTCCTTGCCTACGCGGTAGCGGTTCATGTAGGCGTCAACATCATCAAGCGAGACGTCCTCAATGTGAACGTCTCGCATCTGGTTGTTGCTGCAGTTGTTGAAGATCTCGCGGACGACCTCGTAGCGTTTCATCTGAGTGCTCACCGTCAGCTCGCGCACGCTACGTAGATCTTGTTCTGAACCAGGTCGATGCTTGAAATCTTGCCGGTGAGCTTGGTCTCGGTACCCATGATGTCCTTGAAGGTGACCGTCTCGCCGTCCGTCTTGGCGGTGCTCACGAGCGAGCAGACCTCCTCGGGTTCATCGGTCCCATCGACGAGCTTGTACACGGTTGAGAGGCACATGGCCTTACGCCTCCTTCTCTTTAAGCAGCTCCAGGGCGCGGGCGAGCTTCTTGTTGCCCTGGTCATAGAGCGAAACCGCCTCGTGCAGCAGGTCTGCCGCCTCTCCCTCGAGCGCATGGGCGAGGTCGTGGAGCTCGTCGGTGTGGCTCTTGTTGTGCTCGACCATGTATGAGAGGAGTGCGAGCTGCTGCTCGGGCGTGGTTGCGCTGTGGTGGGAGTGGTCGTGGTCGTGCATGTGCATAGCGCGTACCTCTGCTTCCCTAAGGGGCGGACGCCCCTGCCTGCGATACCGTTGCGTGGATCCCGCCCGGCTGCCGGTTGGTGCTGCCGCATCGTTTGGGCGGAACCGCTGTCGTGGCGGCGGCCTATGTGTGATCGAGCCGCTATTGGCCGCCGACAGATTCCAGCTGACTTTACATTCTATAGTTATGTTTAAGAATCGTGCGCACAATCATTATTACGTTTGCTATTCAAGTAGTAAGCATTTTATGGTGATACCCTATGCGCGCTATATCGCAAGTTATTTGCCATTTTCCACTCATCTGTAAGGTAACGGTCTGGTAAAACCGATTTACAGGTTTTTCGACATATCGACGGAAACACGATGTTGCCACCGGGTGCTGCCACCAGGGCTGGTTAACGTGTGTCAGCGGGGACGGTTCTGTTTGACACATTCGGAGAAGGGCGGGGTCGAGAAGCTGTCCAAGAGAAGCGTCCCTGGCGACAACACCCGGTGGCGGGCAGGTAACGCCCGGTAATCTGGATGATGAAGGTCAATGACCTCTGATGTCGTAAATCCAACGGTTGTGTGTCGTCTGTGGCGCTAAGGTTGGCGCCCGTGATAAGAAATGGCTGAAGCGCGGCCGACCGGCCGGGCGCCTGCTGAGAGGAGAGAGCCATGGAGCTCACCGGATGCCAGGGGCGTGACAAGACGCCGACCCTTACGGAGAAGACTTGCCCGCAGTGTGGCGCTCCCATCGAGATCTTCTCGACCGACGTCGATGCGGTGTGCGAGAACTGCGGCTACAAGATCTACAACGACACGGTCGATTGTGTCCAGTGGTGCAAGTACGCCAAGCTCTGCGTGGGCGATGAGACCTACCGGCACATGATGGAGAT
>OMWF01000312.1 GCA_900314665.1 uncultured Actinomycetes bacterium | reverse complement strand
TCTGAGCTCAAACGGCGATGCCACCTGGATCCAGAACTGGCGGGTCTACTACTGGGCGTGGTGGCTGTCCTGGGCGCCGTTTGTGGGCGTGTTTATCGCGCGCATCTCGCGTGGTCGCACGGTGCGTGAGTTTGTCCTGGGCGTCATGATCGCCCCCACCATCATGTGCGCGATCTGGTTCGCGGTCACCGGCAGCCTGGGCATCCACGCCGCGGGCAACTTCACGCTCGAGCAGCTCACCGCCATCATTGCCAGCCCCGAGACCGCCCCGTACGTTATTTTCTCGCAGTACCCGTTGGGGATGGTGCTCTCCATCATCGCCATGCTGCTGCTCTTCCTCTTCTTCATCACATCCGCCACGTCGGCGGTTGAGGTGCTCTCGCTGCTCACTTCCTCTGGATCGACCCACCCCTCCACCAAGAAGAAGATGTTCTGGGGTGTGATGATGGCCGTCATGTCCTATGCGCTGATTTTGTCGGGCGGCATCGCGGGCATCCAGACCGTGTCGGTGGTGATCGCCTTCCCCTTTGTGTTCATCATGCTGGCCATGTGCTGGAGCCTCACCAAGGCCATGCGGCAGGACGCTCGCGAGAAGGCCGAGGGCAAGCAGGTCCTGAACGGCGACTACTACTACGAGATTCCCGAGGCCGAGGGACGCCTGGGCGGCAAGGTCGTGGTGCCACGGCGCCACCTGGGCAACGTTCCCAGCGCACCGGGAGGCAGCGGCGACCCGTTCCCCACGGCTGGCGCCTGGGCCAGCGTGGTGCCAGAGGAGTACGTGCCCGCGCTCTTTGGTGTGGTACACATCCCCAGCGTATCGGCCGAGAAGTACCGTCTCGACAAGGCTTCCGGGGATGACGCGGACCAGGAGGGCTGAGCGGGCCGGAGCCGTCGACCGCCCCTAGCCTTCCAACCTCTGGCGGGCATCAAAGTCCAGGTCCTTGAAGGATGAGCTCAGCACGTCAAAGCGGGTGGGCGTGATACGTATCAGGTACATGGGGTGGTCGAGCTTGCGGAAGGTCTCCGCAGGGTAGGGCACCCACTCCGCAAACCCATCGATGCTGCTGGCATCCAGGCGGTCGATGCGGGCGGTACCGGACACCTGTACCGAGTTGAGCGCGCCAAACCCGGTGTAGGGGTCAAAGATCGCGACGCTCACCTGCGGGTTGACTTTGAGGTGCGCAAACTTCTCGCCGCCCTCGGAGACGATGACGATAGCGTTGTTCTTCCAGGTGTACTCGAGCGGGGTGCAGCGGACGCCGCCCTCTGACGCGGTGGCCAGGGCCAGCGTGTTGTGGCGGGTGAGAAAGCTATCGACCCACTGACGCAGCTGGTCGGCGGGCATCTTCTCGGCGCTCTTGTCCTTCTCGGCCCAAAACGCAGCCGCCCGGTCAAAATCCTCAGGGTTCATGGTTACGTCTCCCTTGTGCGACAAGAGCCTGCGCCCAGTCGCAATTGTGCTGTGCCCAGCTATGAGAGCATGTCGCAGGCCCACTGAGCGGCCACCATCGCGCCGTTCTTGAGCACGCTCTCATCGACGGTGTAGAAGCAGCTGTGCTGGGGGTGGATGGCTCCAAGCTCCTCGTTCTTGGCTCCCAGGAACACAAAGACCCCCGGCACGTGCTGCAGGTACTCCGAGAAGTCCTCGCCGGCGAGCGTGCCCTCGTACTGATAGAGCGCCTCCGGTCCCAAGACCTCGGTCACTGCGTCGGCGGCGACCTGGGCGCACGCGGGATTGTTGACCAGGCTGGGGTTGCCCGCCTCGTACCCAAACTTCATCTGCGCGCCAAAGGCGTTGGCCATCTTGTTGACGATGCGCTCGAGGCGGCTGGCAACGTTCTCGCGGGTCTTGCTGTCCCACGTTCGCACCGTGCCGGCAAACCAGGCGGAGCCGGCCATGATGTTGCGCGCCGTGCCGCCGTGGATTTCTCCCACGGTCACCACTACCGGCTCAAACGGCGAGGTGTCGCGGCTTACCAGCACCTGCAGGGCGGTGACGATCTCACAGGCCACCACCACCGCGTCGATGCCTTTGTGCGGCATGGAGCCGTGCGCGCTCACGCCCTCGATGTCGACGCGGAACCAGTCGGTCGAGGCCATGCGGGTGCCGGGTTGGGCGGAGACGGCGCCGGCGGGAACCTCGCTCCAGATGTGCGTGCCATAGATGGCGTCGACGCCCTCGAGCGCTCCGGCGGCGATGAGGTCGCGGGCGCCGAGGGAGATCTCCTCGGCGGGCTGGAACAGCAGGCGAACCTCGCCTTTGAGATGGGCGCGCAGGTCAAAGAGGATGTGGGCGGCGGTGAGCGCCATCGCGATATGGCAGTCGTGACCGCAGGCGTGCATGACGCCGGGGTTTTGGGAGGCAAACTGGACGCCGGTCTGCTCGCCCACTGGCAGCGCATCGATGTCGGCGCGCAGGGCGACCCGGTGGGCGGGGGTGCCGGCATCGTCGTACGCCCCCGGGGCCTCTCCGCGGATGGTGGCGATGATGCCGGTGCCGATAAACTCGGTGGAGCCATCAGAAGCGGGGTAGGGGCGGGGGCCGGTCACACGGCGGTACTCGATGCCCATGTGGTCAAGCTCGCTGGCGATAAAGTCCGAGGTCGCATGCTCCTTACCGCTGAGCTCGGGGTGCGCATGCAGGTAGCGGCGGGTCTTGATGAGATGCTCTTCGAGCTCGCCCGCACGTTGATGGATGCGGGCGGTGACCTCGCTTGGGCTCGCTGACGAGGTGATGGAGGCGGGGCTCTGGGCGGTGGTGGATGCTTGCATGACGGGCCTTCCTGCGATAACGGCCTTCCGTGGCTGATGTTCGACCATCATACGCGCATGCTGGGGGATGGGGGTGAAATCGCAGGTGAACGGCCACGCGCTTGGAACGCGCCGCTCTGCTGGGAGGGGCGCGTCCGGCCGTGCGCCTGGCTGACACCCCGGACGCGGCGCCTCCGAGAAGAGGGTGCCGTTCAGGTTTTGCGCAGTTGCGAACCGGGGTTTGCTCGGCGGGACCTGGACTTCCAAACGAGAAGAGCGGCCCGCAATGGACCGCTCTTCTCGGGACCCAAGGGCCCTGCAGGAACTCACGCCGGCATGCGTGAGGTGAAACCGAGAGGCTCCGCCGCGCGCGATGGGGGCTCGGGGCTCCGAGCCCCCATCGCGGCAGGTCAGTACTCCTCGTCGTCGTCCACGGCGATGCGACCGCGGAAGGTTCGGTAGACGATGACGTGGTAGATAAGCACCAGCGGGACGCCGATGCAGGCGATGATGAGCATCGCGGTCAGCGCCAGGTCGCTCGAGGCGGCGGTGGCGACGGTGATGTCGGCGCCGCTGGCGGGCGTCGGGAAGAAGGCCAGCGGGTCGCCGGCGGTGGCGGGCACCAGCGTGGGGAAGACGCCGCACGCCCACACGAAGACGAGCAGCAGGCACGCCGCGGACGTGGCCAGGAAGACGGGCAGGTCGCGCCTATCGCCGCCAGGAGCAGCCGAGCCGTTGCCGCGTACCAGGGCAAACACCAGCGCGGCAAAGACGATGACCGCCAGCACCGTGGAGAGCGCCTTCATGCCCGGCACCGAAGCCGGCTGGATGAGCGCCAGCGTGTAGACCGTGACCAGCGCAAACAGCACGAGGGAGAGGATCACGTTGAGACGGCGGAACTTGAGGGCGCGCTCCCGCATCTGGGCCCCTACCTCGACCTTGAGGGAGAGCCAGGCCGCCCCCTGCGTGCAGATGAGCGCCAGGCCCAGCAGGCCGGTGAGCAGCGTATAGGGGCTTACCAGGCCAAACAGCGGGACGCCCACGTAATCGCCGTTGGCGTTCATGGGGATGCCCGCGATGGCGTTGCCCACGGCCACGCCAAAGAGCAGCGCCGGCACAAACGATCCCACCACAAAGAGCGCGTTCCAGAGCTTGCGCCAGGCCTCATCGCGGGCGGCGAACTCGACGGCCACGGCGCGCACGATAAGCCCGAAGAGCACCAGCATGATGGCCAGGTAGAAGCCCGAGAAGGTGGTGGCGTAGGCGGGCGCGAAGGCGGCGAAGAGGGCGCCGCCGCCGGCCAGGAGCCAGACCTCGTTGCCGTCCCAGACCGGGCCGATGGAGCGCTGCAGCGCCAGGCGCTCGTCCTCGGTCTTGGCCACGAAGGGCATGAGCACGCCGGCGCCCAGGTCAAAGCCATCGAGCACAAAGTAGCCGGCGATGAGCAGGAACACCAGGAAGTACCAGATGATAGCGAGGGTACTCATCGCGATCACTTCCCTTCCGTGGTGTCGGAGCCAGTGACGGTGTCGTCGGGCGCAGAGCCGGTGGCAGTGCCGGGCGCGGGGTCGGGCTCAGAGCTGGGCGCGGATCCAGCGCCGGTCGCGGGCGTGGCGACGCTGGCGTCGGCGCTCTTCTCGGCTGCGGCCTTGCTCCCGTGGGCACCCTTCTTGGCGGCGCGCTGAGCCTTGCGCTGAGCGCGGCGGGCCTCGCGCTCATCGGCCGTGAGTGGGCCCTCGGCCAGCTGCATCCGTATCAGGCGCACCCAGGCGATGAAAAGCAGCAGGTAGACGAGGACAAACAGGATGATGGTGATCCACAGCTCGGTAGCCGAGACGGACATCGAGATGGCGTCGTCGGTGAGGAGCTTGATGCCGGCCGGCGAGCTGGTGGCCGGGTAGACCACGTACGGCTGACGGCCCACCTCGGCGGTCATCCAGCCGGCCTGGATTGCCGCAAAGGGGACGAGCGGCGAGACGATGGTGAGGACCTGCCACCAGCGCGCGTTGCGCAGGCGGCTGTTCTTCTTGAAGGCGGCAAAGAGGCCCAGGAGCAGCAGCAGCGCGATAAGCCCCATCAGGCAGATCATGACGTGGTAGCTCACAAAGGTGGCGTTGACGGGCATGCTGCTGACGTCAAGGTCGGGGTTCTGCTCGGCCAGCTCGATGAGGCCCGGGTACTCGGTCGTGGCGTCGCCCGAGGCAAGCCAGCTGGTCATGCCGGGTATGGCGATGGGGGCGTGCACCTCGCCGGTCTCCTGGTCGACGTAGCCTACCACGTACATGGGCAGCGACTCCGAGCTGTAGGCGCCCTCCATCATGGCAATCTTGGTGGGCTGCTCCTCGGTGACCTCCTTGGCCGTGGCGTGCGCCGACACCATGAGCGCGCAGGTGCAGACCAGGGCGACGACCACGCCGGTCTTAAGCGTGCGTTCGGCAAACGTGCGGTGCTGGCCGCGCTTGAGGTAGACCGCGGCCACCGCCATGGCGATGAACCCACCCATCACAAGCAGCGACAGGACCGTGTGGAAGTAGCGCTCGCCGGTGGAGGCGTTGAAGGCGGCGGCAAAGAAGTCAGTGAGCACCGCCTTGCTGCCGTCGGATGCAAGCTCGGCGCCGGCGGGCGTCTGCATCCACGAGTTGGCGATCAGGATCCACAGGGCCGACAGGCAGCTGCCGAGCCAGACGAGCCACGTGGATACCAGGTAGAACTTGGGCCCGACCTTCTTGCGGCCAAAGAGCACGACGCCGAGGAAGGTGGACTCCAGGAAGAAGGCGAAGAGGGCCTCGGCCGCCAGCGGGGCGCCAAAGATGTCGCCTACAAAGCGGCTGTAGTTGGCCCAGTTGGTGCCGAAGGAGAACTCCATCGTGATGCCGGTGGCCACGCCGATCACAAACGTGGTGGTGAAGATCTTGGTCCACAGCCAGGATGCGGCCTCGTCTTTGGGGTCGCGCGACTTGTAGTAGCGCGTCTCCGTGACGGCCAGGATGAGGCCGATGCCGATCGACATGGGCACGAAGATGAAGTGGAACGCGACGGTGAGCGCAAATTGGAGTCGCGATAAGAACGCGACGTCGGTGAGGACTTCCATTCCTCCACCCCTTTCCCCAAACGGGCTGCCTGATGGGAGCGCAGCGCCCTTGATTGCCACAAATGATACTAAATAAGTAACATTAAGGCAACAGGAAGATGAGGGCCAGACGAAGATTTTGCAGGGGAGAGGTGGCTGCAGGGTCGGTGGCGTTGTTACTCTGCTGCTGAAGAGCCGGCATGCGGGATTCAGGGTCGCGACGCTTCCTGCCAACTCGTTGCGAAGCGAACCATTGCAGGTAATTGCTCCTCGCTGGTTGATTTCCGATCTCAGCCGAACACATTGAGCTGATGGCTCGCTCCCGCAGTTAACCGAACGCCCCCGCGGCCCCTCTCGGGC
>OMWF01000057.1 GCA_900314665.1 uncultured Actinomycetes bacterium | reverse complement strand
GGGTGGAGGACGCCCGCGGAGGCCGTCGTCGAGGTACTATCCAAGGCATCATGAGCGTGTGGTGCAATGATCACCTGACTCCGCCAGCCGTCCCCGTGCTGCAAATGTAACAAAACGCGAAGTTTTCACTTGATGGGAGCCGATCGCGTAGGGGCGACTCCAGCAAAAGCCCAGGATTCGCATCGGCGGCGGCCTCCGCGGACCCCCTTTTCGGAGGTCCGGCTCTGAAAAACTTCGCGTTTTGTTACATTTGCAGCAGAGCGGAGCCGCCGGGGCTCGAAAACTTCACGTTTTGTTACATTTGCATCAGTAAGCGTGAATACGTAGGGGCTTTCCCCTCCTCCACCCGGAATGTAACCTTTTGTCCAGCATGGCCAGCCTAACCAATGTCAAGATTCGGGGAAACCCACGAAAGCCAATCGCTGAGACGTCCGATCTCCCTCCGGCGCGCGCCCCCGCTCTGCTAACGCACCCGCACCAGCGTCTTTAGGGGCGAGGGCTTGCCCGCCTCCATCTCCAGGGCGCCCTTGATGGCGCGGGAGAGCTGATCCGGACAGGACGTGGGCTTGAATCCGCACTGGGTGCCTGCCACCAGACCAGCGACTTCCTCGGCGCTGCGCCCGTCGACCAGGCGAGAAATGCCCTGGAGGTTGCCGTTGCAGCCCCCTCAAAGGCGACGTCCTTGAGGGCGCCGTTCTCGATCGTGAACTGGATGGCGCGCGCGCAGGTGCCCTGCGTCAGAAATTGATAGGTTGCCATAGCGGTTCCTCCTCCAATCATGACGGGGGACATGTCTCCTCGTCATGCCGTGTCATATGTATCGCGAGGGGGCGACCCCTCCGTCACACACATTTCATGTCACACCCTACACCAGACGGGTTGGTATTGTTTTCTCGCTGGTAACAATTGCCTGCCAGCATAAAGAAGGCTCTGCAGACGGTAGTCTGGGTACCATTTTGCCAACGCGACCGCTCGCCGGTTCTGTCGCGGCGTTATTTCATGGCAGCATAAGGTTCCCGGGTTCTACTGGATTTGGTTTTCTCGTACGTCCGCATCAACCCGAGGGTGAGGGTGATACGCGTGGTCATGTTTGAATACGTACTGATCATTTTGGCCTTGGTGCTGGTCTCGGCTGTTCTCGGCCAGCTCATCCCCAAGGTCTCGCTGCCTCTCGTGCAGATTGGGCTAGGGCTGGTGCTCGCCTTGATTCTGCCCCAGATTCAGCAGGTCAACGTCAGCTCAGACCTCTTCCTCATCCTCTTCATCGCGCCGCTTCTCTTTGACGAGTCGCGACGCATCAGCACGGCCGCCATCTGGAACAACAAGGGCAGCATCTTCTCGCTGGCCGTTGGCCTGGTCATCGTCACTCTGCTGGCCGCGGGGTTTGCCCTGCATCTGTTGGTGCCCTCCGTCCCGCTGGCGGCGGCCTTTGCGCTGGGCGCCGCCTTGGGTCCCACCGACGCGGTGGCGGTCTCGTCGCTCTCGGACGAGGTCAAGCTCAACGGCCGACAAAAGACCCTCCTCTCGGGAGAAGCGCTGCTCAACGACGCTTCCGGCGTAGTCTCCTTCAACTTTGCCATCGCCGCCGCGGTAACCGGCGCCTTCTCCCTGCTCGACGCCACCGCCTCCTTTCTCATCACCTTTCTCGGCGGCCTGGGACTCGGCCTGCTGCTTGGCGTCCTCGTCAAGGTCGGCGTCGACTTGGTGAGAAGCCAGGGCCTCGAGAACAACACCGTGCACGTGCTCTCCGAGCTGGTAACCCCGTTTCTCATCTACCTGATAGCCGAGCGCGTGGGCGTGAGCGGCATCCTGGCGGTAGTGGCCGCCGGCCTGCTTCTCACCATCTTCCCCGAGCGTACCAACCCCACCTCGGCCCGCTTGAACGTGGTCTCATCGAGCGTCTGGGAGGTGCTCGTCTTTCTCATCAACGGCATCGTCTTTTTGATGCTGGGCATGCGCCTGCCCATCGCCATCGCGCCCGCAGCCGATGGAGACGACATCTACCTGCCTCTTTTGCTCCTGGCCATCCTCGTGGTGACCGGCATCTCCATAGGCATCAGGTTCCTGTGGCTTCTGGCCATGGAGGTCCGCACGCAGCGCTCTGAGGCGGGCCGCGCCGTGCGCCTGGCCCATGCCCTCTCCAAGCAGGGCCTCACGCCCGGCAGCTCTGCGCAACACGTGCAGGCCGAGCGCCACATGCGCCAGGGCGAGGCGGTCCCCACCAAGACCCCGGTCCGCGACGTCCTGGTGACCGCGCTTTCGGGCCCCAAGGGCGCGGTCACGCTCTCGATCGTCTTCACAATCCCCATGACCTTGTCCAACGGAGCGCCCTTTCCCCACCGCGACGCGCTCATCTTCTTAGCCAGCGGCGTCATCATCCTGACGTTGCTGCTGGCCAACTTTGTGGTGCCGGCGCTGGCCCCCAAAGAGAGCGGCGCCGAGTCCGAGGTGGCCGGTCACGACATGCGCATCAAGGTGTACAAGCAGGTCATCACCGCCCTGAGGGCGCAGCAGACCGAGGAGACCGCTCCCGCCACGGCGGCCGTGATCCGCCAATACCGCGACCGCATTGCCCACTATCGCGAGCAGGACGCCTCAAACGACCTGGTCAACAAGTTGCGCACCGAAGTCTACGCGCGTCAGGCCCAAGTGGTGGAGGAGCTGCTCGACCGCGACCTCACCAGCCGCGCCGCCGCCACCCGCTACCTCAAGATCATCAAGCGCGGACGCAACCTGCTCTCGCGCGGGCCCATTGGCTCCCAGCTGGCGCGCAGTCCCTGGCACCACCCGTGGGCCGCCTTCACCGTCGTGCTTAGCAGCTTGATGCATCGCACCCGTAAGGTCGACCCTAAGCTCAACGCCGAGGTCCGCGAGCTGGCCGTAGAAGTCGAGCAGGCATCCACACTCTATCTTCGCGAGAAGGTCGAAAGCGAGGACAAGGCGGAGCGCCGGGCGGCGCGCCTGCTTCTTGAGGAGCACGAGACCGCACTGGCAGCGGCACAGGCTCAGGCCAAGTTCAACGAGGGCACCATGACCATGATGCGACAGGCCATCAACCCCCACCTGCGGGTGACCAACTTCCGCGATTACGACCGGCTGGTGGCCCACATGAACGAGATCGAGGCCGAGGGCCTGCGGCTGGAGCTCGACGCCATTCAGAGCCTGCGCGAGGAGGGCGCCATCAGCCGCCGCGTCGCCAGCGAGATGCGCGAGGAGGTCTATGTGATGCAGATGGACCTCAACGGATAGGCGCTGAGCCTACGGCCTGAGAAGCCAGCCCATGATGTCCGGGTCGTGCGGAAAGAGCACGCCTGCACCATTGTGCTGACGCCAAAACCCAAAGGGGTCATCCTCCAGCTGGTCATCAAAGTAACCGGTTGGCTTGACGTCAAGCACCAGCAGGTTGCCAATCTGGCTCGACGTAAGCCCTG
>OMWF01000290.1 GCA_900314665.1 uncultured Actinomycetes bacterium | reverse complement strand
TTGTGCGAGGTTCCGTGGGGCCCTTGACCGGCGCCGTGCGGGGCGGCTGGGAGGGGTCCCGGGGCATGGCGTGGCCATGGGGCGGGTTCATCGATTGATGACAGATTCCGGTCTTCAGGGGTATCTATTGCTCTGAATGGGCTCGGAGTATGTTTATACGGCAAGGTCGAGTGGCAGGTCAGAGATGTCTTTTAGTCTCTTGCCGAGAACCAGCGTGTGCATCATGTCGATGGCAATATCGTTGCCCATAGTTTCTATTGCATCCATCCATTCTGTGAGCGCAAAGTGGTAAACGCAGTCAATATCACCAGTTCCTAGGGCGAGGGATGCCAGTCGTGATGGGTGCGGCTCAGCGGTAACCACCACAATATGAGGGAGATGGCCTTTGCGATTCCTGATGAGATTGAGGGCCTCAGTGCGTGAGTTTTGCGCCCTGTCGCTACGCATCGTGAACTTTGCTGAGATCGATGCGTGGAGGATCGCGTGTGTGTTGTTTTCGGTCTTCCGGAGCACGGAACGTATTGCTGTCCGTTCGTCAACAATAGTTCTATCTGCATTAATCTCCTCGTCTGTAACGAGGTTGCGCCATACAATCACGTCAGGCGACACGACATAGTCATTACCAAGAGCGGCTTGGAGTGTTGGATTTGCCTTCTTCAGTTGGGATAATTCCGCCAAGTGCTCGTACTGAGCGAAATCAGATACATCAGTTGTGCTCTGGTTGCCCAGTTGCTTGATGCCCCAGTAGCCAGGCCTAAGAGCCTGAAGCTTTGGAAAGGTAGCGTTGACGAACTCGGCAACCGCAATCTCAAACAGGGTACCCGCGGTTTGCCCGGGCATCTTCTGCTGTACAGTGTTTATTGAATGTCCTTGTGCTTCTAGTTGCTCTGCCATAAGAGCGGCTATCTGGCGTGAAGGAGCATTGCCCGAATCTGCATTGGAAAAGACAAACTCTCCCAGCTTCTTGCTCCATGAGCGAGTAAGGATGTTGTCAGAGCACACCCTGTCATGGAAGTCATACCTTGCGTTCGCTATGAGCGCTTCCATCTTCAAGACACCTCACAATCTGCATGCCGATTGCCCGAGCGACCGGCGGCGGAAAGGCGTTGCCAATCATTCTGCACGATGCGGTCTTGTACCGGTCGAACTCCCAGTCGTCGGGAAATCCTTGAAGTCTGGCCATCATTCTGGGTGTGAGCTTAGGGAGTCCTGTGAAGCTTTCCTCTGGCGCAGAATTAGCTACGCCGCTACCGTCGACGCCCATCTCGCGCCAGGCGTTTCGGGCGCGAACTGGGCCTAGGTCCGGCCCGCCATGTTTTTTTGATCCACCGACTAGCGTGGGGGCAACCTTGTTCGCTCCCTTGGCCCATTCATCGGCACCCCTCCATCCGTTGGCTGCCATCAGATCGCCTATGGCTTCGCCTACGGTCGGAGCGTCGGAAGGATGTGGCTCGGGATAGGTAAAGACGCCTGGTTCGTTATTGCAAATGCCTATGATGACAACTCTTGGGCGGAGCTGTGGGACGCCGTAATCGGATGCATTGAGAAGCTTGATTTGGGTGGCATATCCGAGTTCCTCGAGGCGATTAAGGATGTTGGCGCGGTAGCTGTCGAATCGGGGATCTAGAAGCCCCCTGACGTTTTCGAGCATGACCGCCCGAGGCTTGATTTCTTTGACTAGCCGCAAGGCTTCTGGAAAGAGGTCCCGTTCGTCACTTGCGCCTAGCTGCTTACCTGCGACAGAAAAGGGAGGACAGGGGACGCCTCCCGCCAGTAGATCGACGCCATGGTAAGGACGACCATCGAACTCGCGTACATCACCACAGATGACGTTCCAATCGGGGCGGTTCCTCTTTAGTGCCGCGCAATAGCGGTCTTCAAACTCGACTAACGCGACGTGTTCGAACCCGGCCTGCTCGAGACCAAGGGCTTGCCCACCTGCTCCTGCACATATCTCGACACTCGTAAGGCTCATGGTATCCAATCGACGGTAACGAATGCCTAGCATACCACCCGATGTGCTTGCTGTTCTAGCGCTTATCGAGCGTTTGCGAAGACTGGCGACCGTACTGAACACGTCTGGCTTAGACTCAAGGTGTTTGTTGGTGCGCCTGTATGAGTGAGACTACTTTGGTGGATATGCAGAAAGAAATAACAATCGAGTACCACACGCCAGAGCAGGTTCTGGACCGAGCACGTCACCTCGAGGGCATGACCTTCCAGGAGGTGCTGGACCTGGGCATCGTGGCTGACGGTGTGGTGCGCGAGTACAACAGCCGTCGCTACAAGGGAGGCATGGGTAACCTCCTCGAGGAGCGCTTCTTCGGCTATCGGGCGAACTCGGACCGCGAGCCCGACTTCGCCGAGGCGGGCGTGGAGCTCAAGGCGACCTGCATCGACCGGCGCAAGAACGGGAACGACGCCGCCGGCGAGCGGCTGGTGCTCACCATGATCCCCTACGACGAGGAGGCCCCGGAGAGCCTCTACGACTCGCACCTCTGGCACAAGTGCAGGAGGATGCTGCTGGTGTGGTACCGCCGCGACAAATCCATCGACCCCTACGATCAGCGGATAGAGCACGTGCTGCTCTTCACCCCGCCCGCGGAGGACCTGCGGGTGATGGAGGCGGACTACCGGCTCATCACCGGGCTCGTGCGCGCGGGGCGAGCCGACGAGCTGTCGGAGTCGCTCACCACCTACCTCGGCGCCTGCACCAAGGGCGCGACGGCGGCGAAGAGCATGCGCGACCAGAGCCTCTACGCGCCGGGAAGGAGGGCGCGAAGCCGCGCGTTCTCGCTCAAGCAGCCCTACATGAACTACGTGCTGCACCACTACGTGCTGGGGGCGCCAGAGGCCGAGCGCGTGGTGACCGACCCGCGCGAGTTGGAGCGGCAGACCCTGGTCGAGTACGTCACCGGCCGGATTAACGCGCACGTCGGCGAGAGCGACCGCGACCTCTGCCGGATGCTGGGGCTCGAGTACACGGGCAACAAGGCCCAGTGGACGACTATCGCCTACCGCCTGCTGGGGGTCCGCGGCGACCGCGCGGCAGAGTTCGAAAAGGCCGGCATACGCGTGAGGACGCTGCGCCCCGAGCCCGTAGGGAGGCGGCTGGTCGAGAGCGCGCCGATCCTCAACATCGACTTCCTGGAGCTGGCCGCAGAGCGCGACTGGGAGGACTCCGAGCTGAGGAGCCTGCTGTCTGACATGCGCTACCTGTTCGTGGTGTTCCAGAAGGACGACGAGCGCACGGTGCTGCGCGGCTGCAAGGTGTGGGGCATGCCGGAGGCGGACCTGGACGGCCCCGTGCGGGAGTGCTGGGAGCGAACGCGCGACGCGGTGGTGCACGGAGTGACGCTGACGCGTAAGGTGAACGCCAAAGGCAAAGTCAGCTACGCGAACGACTTCCCAAAAATCTCGGACGATATCGTCGCACACGTGCGGCCCAGGGCCGCGCAGGCCGCCTACAGGCTTGAGGACGGCACCGAAATTGGCAACGTCGACCGCGACGCAGAGGAGCTGCCTGACGGGCGCTGGATGACCCGTCAGGCGTTCTGGCTCAACAGCTCGTATCTGTTGGAGCAGGTGTCCGACCTGCTCTAGCCTCAAGTCCGGCGGCCGCCAGGAAGGCCCGGCCGCGGAAGGCAAGAAGGCGCCAGCATCAAATGCATCTATCCTGGCCTGGAAAGACCACCAGGCTTGGAGTATGCGTTGAACCAGATTTCCTTCGAGTACGACTCCCTCCCCACCGCGCCGCTGATGGTCGACGCCCTCTACAGGGGCGGCGACCAGAAGAACGTGTCGGCTGAGCCGCTGCACATACTCATGCCGAGGACCGGCAACCAGGGAGGGTTCAGGCCCGCGAACCTCGACAAGAAGACGATGACCTGCTCGTACGTTGTCATCTTCACCTCGGGCCGAGAGCTGGAATGGCCGGACTACCTCGACACCGAGACCGGCATCTTCCGGTACTACGGGGACAACAGGAGGCCGGGTTCCGACCTCCACGAGACCAGGCGAAGCGGCAACATGCTCCTGAGGAGCGTCTTCGACAAGCTCCACACGGGCAGGCAGTCCGAGATACCGCCCTTTTTCCTGTTCGGCCGCGCCGGCGACGGATGGGACATCCGCTTCCTGGGGCTCGCGGCGCCAGGAAGCCAGCACATATCTCCAGACCGCGACCTCGTCGCGTTCTGGCGCTCCATGAACGGGCTGCGGTTCCAGAACTACGAGGCGTACTTCACCGTGCTCAACCT
>OMWF01000009.1 GCA_900314665.1 uncultured Actinomycetes bacterium | reverse complement strand
GCTTCCGTTGAGAGCTCAGAGTTCAACTGCGAGATGCCCTGCGCCTTGAGCTGCGCAGGGCATCTCGGCATTTTGGCGTCCGCCGTTTCCGGCCACCTTCTCGCTTCATTTGCCGGGAGTTTGCATCCGGACCGTATGCTGGTTTTTGCGCAGCAAACGCCGATGCGCCTGGCCATGCGCTGCCCTGACCGCCTGCGTCCGCTTTGAAGGAGGGATCTCGTGCGCTACCGACTGCTGCTGCTTGCAGCCTCTGCCATCTGGGGGAGCTCCTTTGTGATGGTGAAGGACATCACCGAGCTCATCAGCCCGGCATGGCTGCTGGTCCTGCGCTTTGTCTTCGCATCCCTCATCGTGGCGCTCATCTGCCTGCCCCAGCGTGCCCTCTATTTCGAGAAGCGCCATGTCCGCTCGGGCATCATCATCGGTCTGGCCCTGTTCATGGGATATTACCTGCAGACGTTGGGAGTGACCGGCACCACACCCGGAAAGAACGCCTTTCTCACCGCCGTCTACAGCATCATCGTCCCGTTTCTGGCCTGGCCCATCATGAGGCGCCGACCCACCTTCTTCAGCATCGTCGCCGCTTTCATCGCCTTGGCGGGCATCGGCTTCATCAGCTTGAACGGCAGCTTCTCTATGGGCTACGGGGACGCGCTCTCGCTGACATGCAGCTTTTTTTACGCGCTGCAGATCGTTTTCATCGCCCGGTTTGCGCAGGAATGCGAGCCGGGCGTGCTGACGCTCTGGCAGTTCATCACTACTGCGGTGGGGTCGCTGGTGATGGCGCTCACCACCGAGACGCCTCCCGACCTGGCTGCTCTGCCGGTGGCCAGCTGGGTCTCGCTCATCTACCTGATCTCGGTGGTGACCGTGCTGGGCATGCTCTTTCAAAACATCGGGCAGGTTCATGTGCCGGCGGCTCAGGCTTCGCTGCTGCTCATGCTGGAATCCGTCTTTGGTGCGTTCTTCAGCGTGCTAATGGGCGCCGAGGTGCTCAGCCCTCAGATTGTTCTGGGCTTTAGCCTGGTGTTCATCTCCATCGTGGTCTCGGAGTATCTGCCGGCCGTCTGGAAACGCCGCAGGTCGGACGTTCAGCGAAAGCTTCCGGGCGCCAAGTAGCAGGGACGGCTGCCGCTCCGGGCGTGGCATGCTCGGGCGGGACCGACCCGCCCCAGCCCACCCCAACAGTTTGCTGGTCTCACAAATTTCACTTGATCGCAACAATCGCTTTGGCTCGAGGGACCTACAATAGGGGCTGCAAGCCCCGACGCATGCGGGGTCCTACGACGGAAAGGAGGCCAGCATTGAGTGATGGAATGTGTTTGGCCGCTTCAGGGAGCCGTACCTTCTGTGTCTTCGGCGCAAGGGTGGTTCCCACCGTCTGAGGTTCTCGCCCATGTGGTGAGATGACGAGAGAACACAAGGTGCCGTTGCATGCGGCACGCAAGGGCGCTCCTGGGAGCGGCCATTCAGAAAGGGCGGAGATGCCGATGAGCTCTCCGCCCTTTTCCTTATCGGCATGGTTGGCGCGAATCTACAGCACCACGCCCACCGCCACCAGCGCGCAGCAGATGACGAGCGCCATCACATCGGCAGGGGCAAAGGGGTACTCCTTGTAGCCGCTCGTGCGCGTGCGCAGCTCAAAGCCGCGGACCTCGGCGGCAATGGCCGCGCTGTCGGTCTTACGCACGCTGCTGACCAGCAGCGGAACGCACAGGGGCACCATCAACCGCAGCTTATTCATGAAGCCGCCCCGGTCAAACTCGACGCCGCGGGTGGTCTGAGCCTCCATGATGCCCTTCATGTCGTTCATGAAGACGGGGATGAAGTGGACCGCCGAGGTGAAGGTGAAGGCGTACTTGTACGGAACGTGCAGCACCTTGACCACCGAGTTTGAGAGGTCGCTCATCTTGGTCACATAGAAGACCAGGAAGAGGGGGATGGCGGCGGCCTCCAGGCGGACGATGGTGGCGGCGGCGGCCAGGACGGATCCGGTCCCGATGTAGCCCCACGGCAGAGCTACCAGCGGCGTTCCCGTGGGCGTGGTAAAGATGAGGATGGCGGCCAAGATAACTGAGAAGGCGAGAACCGCCTTCATGAGCCCCGCCGTCTGGCGCATCATGTGGCACGAGGCAGCCAGCACCAAGCCCACTGCCAGAAGTGCGGCCAGCAGGATGAGGTTGCCGGTCATGAAGCAGGCGAGGGCAAAGAGAATGGCGCCGATCAGCTTGGCCACCGGGTTCATGTGATGCAGCAGGCTGTTGCCGGGGACGTACTCGAGGAACTTGCTCATGCCGAACGCCTTCCTTCCTGAGCGGCAGCCTCGAGGGCGCCGACCATCTCGTCAAGGGTGTTGGCGCTTGCTACCGGCGTGCCCGCCAGGCCGGGGTCGCGTCGTGCGCATGCCAGCGAGATGCCCACGATCTGCGGGGGCACCAGGCTGGCGGTTTCAACCGTGGAAAAGTTTCGCAGCACTGTGAAGGTGGGGCCGCTGTCCACCACCTGCCCGGCGTTCATGACGATGAGGCGCTCGGCGTAGTCTGCCACCACCTCCATGTCGTGGCAGACCATGACCACGGTGGCGCCCTTCTCGTGCATCTGGCCGATGAGGTCCATCACGGCGCAGCACTCGTGGTAGTCGAGGCCGGTGGTGGGCTCGTCGAGCACCAGCACCGGCGTCTCCATCACGGCGATGGAGGCCAGCGCCAGCAGCTGCCGGGACCCGCGGTTGAGCAGGAAGGGGTCGGCGGACAGGTCGAGCTTGAGGATGGAAGCGATGGACTCGATGCGGCCCTCCGCCTCGTCGTCGAGCAGCCCTTGGGCCTTGAAGCCAAAGGCCAGCTCATCGTGGACGGTGTTGCAGCAGATCTGCGAGTCCGGATTTTGAAAGAGAAAGCCCACCCTGCGCGCAGTCTCGCTCACCTTGAGCTGGGTGGTGGGCGTGCCGTCGAGCAGGACCTCGCCCTGATCGGGCTTGAGCAGGCCGTTGATGAGGCGCATCGTGGTTGATTTGCCTGCTCCGTTGGTGCCGGCAAAGGCTACAAACTCGCCGTCTTCGATGGTGAAGGACACGCCGCGCAAGACCGGCAGCCCTCCGCCATATGAGGCGTGCACATCCCGAAACTCAATCATGAGAGCATCTCCATCACGGCGTCGGCGGCTTCTGCGACGTTGCGGCAGGCCGGTCCGCGGTAGAGGCCGGCGCGTCGCAGGCGGTTGCTGAGCGTGGTCGAGCGTGGGCAGTTGACGCCCAGCTCAAGCAGCTCGTCAGAGTGGGTGAGCACGGCGGCGGGGGAGTCGGCATAGCGGATCTTTCCCTGGTCGATCACCACCAGCAGGCTTGCGAACTCTGCCAGCAAGGCGATCTTCTGCTCGACCACCACCACCGTGGTGCCGTGCTCGGAGGCGTACCGTGAAAGCAGCTTGAACACGTTCAGGGAGCTTGCCGGGTCAAGCTCTGCAGTGGGCTCGTCCAGGACCAGCACCTCGGGCTTGAGCTCGAGGATCGAGGCGATGGCCACCTTCTGCTTCTGGCCGCCGGACAGGGAGTCGATCATCCGGTCGCGCAGGTCGGCAATGCCCATCGAGGTCAGCGCCTCATCGATGCGGGGTTCGACCTCCTCGCGCGGCACCCCAAAGTTCTCCAAGCCGTAGAGCATCTCGTCCTCCACGGCCGGCGAGACAAATTGGCTGTCGATGTCTTGGCAGACGCTGCCCACCATTCGCGAGAGATCGATGAGCGAGGTCTCTAGGACGTCCTTGCCGTTGACGGTGACGGAGCCATAGTAATCGCCCGGATAGCAGTGGGGGATAATGCCGTTGAGGGCATAGGTGAGGGTCGACTTACCCGAACCGGCAGCGCCGGTGATGCCCACGAAGGAGCCGTCGGGAATGATCAGGTTGACGTCCTTCAAGACGGGCTCGGAGCCCTCCCGGTACCTGAAGGAGAAATCCTTGAGCTCAATCATGGTTCACATCCTTTGTACGGGCGCTGGCAGATGCGGTCTTGCGGGCGATGCGCTGCGGGGCAGATCGGCCGCTAGCGCTTGAGGACCTTGCGCAGCGGGAGCGCCAGAATCTGCACCAGGACCGAGTTGAAGACGGCAGTGCCGAGCACCATGGGGGCGTACATGACCATGATGGCGGGAACGGCAACGCCGTTCATGAGACCCACGATAAGGGCGAAGGTGTAG
>OMWF01000281.1 GCA_900314665.1 uncultured Actinomycetes bacterium | reverse complement strand
GCGGCTGTTCCGCCGCGAGGACGCCTGCCGGCTCATCAAGCGCTGCAACGACTTTGGCGCGGGCGGCGTGAGCGTGGCCATCGGCGAGCTGGCCGACGGCGTCTACGTCGACCTCAACAAGGTCCCCAAGAAGTACGACGGCCTGGACGGCACCGAGCTGGCCATCTCTGAGAGCCAGGAGCGCATGGCCGTGGACGTGGCCGCCGAGGACGCCGAGACCTTCATCCGCTACGCGCACGAGGAGAACCTCGAAGCAACCGTGGTGGCGACGGTCACCGAGGAGCCGCGGGTGCGCATGGTGTGGAACGGCACCGCGGTCATCGACGTGAGCCGCGAGTTCCTGGCCAGCAACGGCGCCCCCAAGCAGATGGCCGTGCATATCGAGAAGCAGCAGCCCTACCAGCCCCACTGGGAGGGTGACACGCTGGCGGAGCGGATGCGCTCAGTGGTCACCGACCTCAACGTCTGCTCCAACAAGGGCCTCTCCGAGCGCTTTGACTCCACCATCGGCGCCGCCACCGTGCTCATGCCCTTTGGCGGCCGCACGCAGCTCACGCCCTCGATGGCGATGATCGCCAAGCTGCCGGTCGATGGCGAGACCACCACCACCAGCGGCATGGCCTGGGGCTTCAACCCCTACCTGATGAGCGCCAACCAGTTTACCGGCGCCTACCTCTCCGTGGTCGAGAGCGTCTCCAAGCTCATCGCCGCCGGCTTTGAGCGCAGCCGCATGCATCTCACCTTCCAGGAGTACTTCGAGAAGCTCCGCGACGTGCCGGAGCGCTGGGGCAAGCCGGCCGCCGCTCTTCTCGGTGCCCTCAAGGCGCAGATGGACCTGGGCATCGGCTCCATCGGCGGCAAGGACTCCATGTCCGGCAGCTTTGAGGACCTGGACGTGCCGCCCACCCTGGTGAGCTTTGCGGTGGCCCTGGGCACCACCAAGCGCGCGATGTCGCCCGAGTTCAAGGGCGCCGGCCACGAGGTCCTGTGCATCCATCCCTACTACAGCGCCGACGACCGTCTGACCCCCGAGCGCGACGGCCTGCTCGAAGCCTACGCGCTTATCGAGAGCATGGTGGGCGCAGGCGATGCTCTGGCCGTGAGCACCGGCGCCTACGGCTGCGAGGCCGAGGCGCTGTTCAAGATGTGCGTAGGCAACCAGCTGGGCGTGCGCTTCAACGACGACTTTGACCTCGACACGCTCTTCACGCCGGCCTACGGCACCTTCCTGGTGGAGGTCCCGTCAGGTCGCGAGCTGCCGGTCTGCACGAGCAACGTCTCGGTCACCCACGTGGGAGTGACCACCAGCGAGTACACGCTCTCCGGCGCGGGCGACCCGGTCGACCTGGCCTGGCTGCAGGAGCAGTGGGAGGCCCGCCTGGAGCCCGTCTTCCCCTATCGCCATGCCGGCGATAAGGTCGAGACCGTGAGCTTTGAGGCGCCCCAGCACAAGACGTCCGGCCTGCACCTGGCCCGCCCCCGCGTGGTGGTGCCGGTCTTCCCGGGCACCAACTGCGAGTACGACACCCGCCACGCCTTTGAGCGGGCAGGTGCCGAGGTGGAGACCTTTATCGTCAACAACCTGACCCCGCAGGCGGTGGCCGAGAGCACCGAGAAGCTGGTGGAGTCGATTCGCAAGAGCCAGATTGTGATGATTCCCGGCGGCTTTAGCGGCGGTGACGAGCCCGATGGATCCGCCAAGTTCATCACCGCCTTCTTCCGCGCGCCCGCCGTCATCGAGGCGGTCCGCGACCTGCTGCAAAACCGCGACGGCCTGATGCTGGGCATCTGCAACGGCTTCCAGGCGCTCATCAAGTTGGGACTCGTGCCCTACGGCGACATCCGCACCATGGACGAGACCTGCCCCACGCTCACCTTCAACACCATCGGACGCCACCAGAGCCGTCTGGTCCGCACCCGGGTGGCTAGCACGCTATCGCCCTGGTTCAGCAAGTGCCAGGTGGGCGACGTGCACCTGATCCCCATCAGCCACGGCGAGGGCCGCTTTGTGGCGAGCGACGGGATGCTCGCGCAGCTCAAGGCCGCTGGTCAGATTGCCACCCAGTACGTGGGCGAAGACGGCGAGCCAAGCATGGACTGGAGCGTCAACCCCAACGGGTCGGTGCTCGCAGTCGAGGGCATTACCAGCCCCGATGGCCGCGTGCTGGGCAAGATGGGCCACAGCGAGCGGGTGCGTGAGGACTGCTACCGCAACGTCCCCGGCAACGACTTCCAACCCATAATCGAGGGCGGCGTGGCCTACTTCACCGAGTAGAGCCGCCGACTCAGGCCGCAGACACATACCGCGCGGATACGAGCGCCCGGACCGACCCGCATCGGTCCGGGCGCTTCTTTTCGCTGGCGGCAGGTGCTCGGGGACGCTCACCGGTTGTCAACGTGTCAGCGGCGTGTCAGCGGGGACGGTTCTCTTTGACAAGATCCGCTGGTAGCGCGCTCGCTCTCCTACTTGTGCTTGCGACGGGCGGAGCGGGACTTCTCGGCCTGAATCTGCTGACGGCGGATGCCGTCTTCGCAGGTCTGCATAGCCGAGGCGTAGTATTCGGTGTAGTTCTTGCGCACGCTGAGGGGCAGCTGGCTCGCGTCAAAGGCCTCGAGCTGACGCTTGGCGGCCTCGTACTCGCGGTTGTCGATAAGCGCCATGCACGCAGCCTGAACCATGTACGAGCAGACCGAAGGACCCTGTCCCTTGGCAAACCACTCGTCGATGTTCTTCTCAAACTGGGTCACGTCGCGGGTGCGCTTGTACTGCTTGATCATGGGCTCGATGACGTTGGCGACCTCGGTCTGCATCTTCTTGTTGAGATAGACCCCGGTCCCGCCGGCGGCAAAGATGACGGCCAGCACCACAAGCAGGATGATGATGAACCCGCTCTGCTCGATGGGAAGCGTGCCGCCCCACCTCATGAGGATGATGGCGGTAAACAGAAGGACGCCGCCGATGACGAACTTCCACGGTGAGAACCTGGGTTTGGGCATGCTGAGCGCCATAGTCATCTGCTCCGAAGCGTTGGGAATATAACTTTTTTATACTAACCCGTTTGCCTACCACGACCAAGGCGATCAGGCATAAGCGCTGTTGTGGGGACGCACAGTTCTTGTGCATCAAAAGTTTCGACGCCCCGCAATCCCCGCCTTCGGGGCAAACGCACCCGCTCGTACCTTGCTGTTTTTCCCGAGAGCGCTAGTATCTAACAGCTTGTAAACAGATATGCTGCCGATAAAGGATGTGATCGTCATTTCCAGCCAGAACTCAACCACCCCCGCCCCTCGCGAGAAGTTCTCCTCTCGGCTGGGATTCATCCTCATCAGCGCCGGCTGCGCCATTGGCCTGGGCAACGTCTGGCGCTTCCCCTACATCACGGGACAGTACGGCGGCGCCGCTTTTGTGCTGATTTACCTGGTATTCCTCATCATCTTGGGCGTACCCGTGATGGTCATGGAGTTCTCTGTGGGCCGCGCCAGCAAAGCCAGCTCGGCGCTGGCCTTCGACCGCCTGCAGCCCAGCGGCCGCTGGCATTGGCTCTCATGGCTGTGCATCATCGGCAACTACACGCTCATGATGTTCTACACCACCGTGGGCGGCTGGATGCTCTCGTACATCGTGCGGATGGGAACCGGCGAGTTTGTCGGCATGTCAGTAGAACAGGTGGGCGGCGCCTTCTCGGCAAGCCTCGCAAGCCCCACCCAGCAGGTAGCTTGGATGCTGGTAGCGCTGGTCATCGGCTTCTTTGTGTGCAGCCTCGGCCTGCAGAAGGGCGTCGAGCGCGTCACCAAGGTCATGATGGTCTGCCTGCTCGCCATCCTGGTGGTGCTCGTCTTCCGCTCAGTCACCCTCCCCGGCGCGAGCGAGGGCCTGGCCTTCTACCTGGTGCCCGACTTCTCCAAGCTCTTTGCCGGCGCCACCGCGGGCGAGAAGCTCGCCAGCTTTGGCGCTGCCGCCTACGCCGCCATGGGCCAGAGCTTCTTCACCCTCTCCATCGGCATCGGCGCCATGGAGATCTTTGGCAGCTACATCGGTAAGGACCGCAGCCTCACCGGCGAGGCGATGCGCATCTGCGGGCTGGACACCTTTGTGGCCATCATGGCCGGCCTCATCATCTTCCCCGCGTGCTTCGCCTTTGGCATCAACCCGGGCGAGGGCCCCTCGCTGGTGTTTGTGACGCTTCCCGCCATCTTTGATCAGATGCCGCTGGGGCAGCTGTGGGGCGCGCTCTTCTTTGTGTTCATGAGCTTTGCGGCGCTCTCCACCATCATCGCCGTCTTCGAGAACATCATCAGCTTTAGCATGGACAAGTGGGGTCTCTCGCGTCAGCGCGCCGTGGCCTACAACGCGGTGCTCCTCATCATCCTGAGCCTGCCGTGCGCCCTGGGCTTCAACGTGTGGAGCGGCGTGACCATCCCCGGCATAGGCGACATTCAGTCCATCGAGGACTTTGTCATCTCCAACAACATCCTGCCGTTGGGGAGCCTCTTCTTCTTGATTTTCTGCCTGTCCAAGAAGGGTTGGGGCTGGGAGAACTTCCTTGCCGAGGCCGATGCGGGCAAGGGCATGAAGTTCCCCGCCAAGATCAAGGGCTGGCTTGCCGTGGGCGTGCCCGTCCTGATCGCCATCATCTTTGTGATGGGCTACGTGCCCAAGTTCGCCATCTGGATGGGCCTGGGCAGCTGATGGGCTGAGGCGCAAGGAGGCCTGCAGCCTGGGGCAAGTCCGCCGTCTCGTCGGGTTTGGGCCATCGATGAGACCGCCCGCAGGTTACGGGAGCGGCGCGGCCTGGGACGACTCGAGGCTGACGCGGGTCCCGGGGCGCGCAGATTCGGAGCCACGGAAGTCCATGAACTCGTCCATGACCTCTCCCGCGGCCGACCCGACGCCCATATAAAAGAGCACCTCGTCTGAAGCCTGGTCCTCCTTGGCGCCAAACTTGCCGCGCGCGGACTTGCGATAGTTGCGGCTCGGCTTGCCGTAGAGCACCGTGTACACGTCAAGCACGTCTCCCACCAGGTCAAAGACCAGCATCACCCGGGCAAACTTGGGCTGGCCGACGCAGGAGAAGATCAGCACATTTTGCAGCGTCGCCTCCTCGTGCAGGCCGCTGCCTTTGAGCACGTCTCGCTCAACCGCAACCGTAAGCCCTTCCTTCTCATGCATCCGCGCGGGCACGGACGTCTCCAGAGCCTGGACTAGCTGATGGGCAAACGCCTGGTCACAGCCGTGCACCCTCCGGGCATCGGCGGTATTGAGCGCGGACACGCGGTATTTGATGGTCATGGGGCCTCCTGCTGGTAGGCGCAACAGTCGTTCACGAGCATAGCCCATCTGGTTCGGTGCTTCTGACACAGCAGGTGCCGGGTTCCGCCGATGTGCGCCGCCTTCTCCCAGCAAAACGCCCGGAGTGCTTCCGGATTGCGATGAACAGCAGCCCCCTCTGTCGCAGATGTAACGATTCGTGCGGATTTGAGGTGTCGACGCGCTCGCTCTGTGGAGGCAAAACCGCACAAATCGTTACATTTGCGACAGCGAGGAGGCCTGCAGAAGTTAAAGCACAGACTGCGGGGGCCTCGCACTCCAAGTTTTCACAGTAACGTCTCTGATAGATGTGCCGCGCTCCGAGTACGGCTTCTCGCAAGCACAGCAGACCACGACGTTTCTTGCACAGCCTGGCAACTGCTGCGCTTCATCGGAATCCCCAAACGAGCTGGCTGTCCGCACGCAGCCTCATCAATCGACTTCGCTCTTCTTACCGTAGTCAAGCGCCCTGCATTACCATGGTACCGGCAGGGCGGGACCGACCCGGCGCAGCATGCGCGCCCGAGCGCCCCTCTCCCCCACCCACGTCGGCCCCGAGAGAAAGGTCTCTCATGTACCAGGACGGCAAGCTCATCATCGCCAAAGGGCAGGCTGAGGTCTGCCTGCTCCCCAGCATGGCCAACCGTCACGGGCTTATCGCCGGAGCCACCGGCACCGGCAAGACCGTGACCCTGAAGACCATCGCCCAGAGCTTCTCAGACGCCGGGGTCCCCACCTTTCTGGCCGACGTGAAAGGCGATGTGAGTGGAGTCGCCATCGCCGGCGAGGCAAGCCCCAAGTTGGTCGAACGCCTGAGTAAGCTGGGAATCACCGACTACCCCTTCCACGGCTGCCCCACGCAGTTCTGGGACGTCTACGGCGAGAAGGGCCTGCCCGTGCGCACCACCATCTCGGCCATGGGTCCGGTACTGATTGGCCGGCTGCTGGAGCTCAACGAGGTGCAGCAGGGCGTGCTGACCATCGTCTTCAGGGTGGCGGACGAGAAGAAGCTGCTGCTCCTGGACCTCAAGGACCTGCGCACGATGGTGAGCTGGGTGGGCGACCACGCCAAGGAGCTCTCGCGCGACTACGGCAACATCGCCGCCGCCTCCGTAGGCGCCATCCAGCGCAGCCTACTCACGTTGGAGGACGCCGGCGGCGACATCTTCTTTGGCGAACCGGCGCTCGACATCAGCGACTGGATGACCTGCGACGCCGACGGCATGGGCACCATCAACGTGCTCAACTGCGTCAAGCTGGTGCAATCGCCACTGCTCTACAGCACCTTCCTGCTCTGGATGCTGACCAGCGTCTACGAGGAGCTGCCCGAGGCGGGCGACCTTGACAAACCCAAAATGGTGTTCTTCTTTGACGAGGCGCACCTGCTCTTTGACGACGCGCCCAAGGCGCTGCTCGACAAGGTGGTGCAGGTGGTGAAGCTGATTCGCTCCAAGGGCGTGGGCGTCTACTTCATCACCCAGAACCCCTCGGACATCCCCGACGAGGTGCTGGGGCAGCTGGGCAACCGCGTGCAGCACGCCCTGCGCGCCTACACCCCTGCCGAGCAGAAGGCGATAAAGGCCGCGGCTCAGGCCTTTAGAGAGAACCCTGCCTTCAAGACCGAGGAGGCCATAACCGAGCTGGGCACCGGCGAGGCGCTCATCTCGTTTCTGGACGAGAAGGGCGCGCCGAGCGTAGTGGAGCGAGCCATGGTCATCGCTCCCACCTGCTCGATGGGGGCGGCGCCGGACGAGGTGGTAGCCGACGTCATCGGCAACAGCAAGCTGCGCACCAAGTACGCCACCCCTGTGGACCGCGAGAGCGCCTATGAGATCTTGGCGGCCAAGAGCCAGGAGGCGCAGGACAAGCTGACCGAGCAAGCCCGTTTGCTGGGACTCGAGGTGCCTGCCGGGGATGCGGACGGCAACCTCTCGGGCGATGAGCTCAAGCAGCTGGAAAAGGACATCAAAGCCAAGCAGCAGGCGGACGCAAAGGCAGCCGATAAGGCCAAGGCTGCGGCGCAGAAGAAGCTCGCGCAAGAGCAGGCGCGACAAGAGCGCGAGCTTGAAAAGCAGGCAGAGGCCGCTTACAAGGCCGAGCAGAAACGCAGGGAACAGGAGGTGCGGGCTGCCCAGAAGCGCACCGAGATGATGCAGCGCGAGGGGATGCGCCTGGCGCGGAGTCTGGCCCCCGGCATCATGCGCGGCATCCTGGGAATGATGAAACGGTAGCAGATGGCAGGCAAGCGTGCTGCCGTTCACGGCAGCACGCTTGCGCGGAACATGCGGGGTGCGTATAGTCATTTCTTGCCGTTAAGGCATAACCCAATTGCGGGGTGGAGCAGTCTGGTAGCTCGTCGGGCTCATAACCCACGTCGCAGCATTGAAAACCGAATACGGAATTCCACACATTGTGGGGTGGAGCAGTCTGGTAGCTCGTCGGGCTCATAACCCGAAGGTCGTCGGTTCGAATCCGGCCCCCGCGACCAAAACCAAGTCCCT
>OMWF01000058.1 GCA_900314665.1 uncultured Actinomycetes bacterium | reverse complement strand
GGCTGCTGGCCGGTGATGGTGCGCATGTCAGCGATGGCGGCGTCCAGCTCCTTGGAGTCGACGGCAGCCTCGCCCACGCCCATGTTGACCACGATCTTCTCGAGCTTGGGGACCTTGTTGACGTTGGTGATGCCGAGCTCCTTCTCGAGGGTGCCGGCAATCTCGTTGACGTACTTCTCTTTCAAACGCGGTACCACTGGTGGTCCTCCTCCGAGGTTTTAAAGCGCGGGGTTTCCGTCCTCGCGCCTCCTTGCCGGGTGGTGCTGTACCGGCAAGGAGCCTGATATGACAGCTGCTTATATCGCAGCAAAGCACGAAGAGCGATTATAGCAGGGCTATTCGCTCTTCGTGCCGGTGACGCCGATCTATGCCGTGAATAGCAACAGCCGGCCTCTGCTCGTCGCAGAGGCCGGCTGTGTCATTGCTACTCGATGGTCGCGCCGCAGCGCTTGCAGTAACGCACGCGCTTGCCGTCCGGGCGCTTGATTCCCACACGGGTGGGAGTGTCGCAGGACGGGCAGACCAGCATCACGTTGGAAACATCAATGGGAGCCTCGAACTCGAGGAACCCGCCGTTGGGGTTCTGCTGGGTGGGCCGCTGGGACTTCTTGACCATGGCCACCTTCTCGACCACGACGCGGTGCTTGGCCGGGATAACCCGCTTCACCTCTCCGATCTTGCCGGCATCCTTACCGGTGATCACCTTTACCGTGTCACCTTTGCGGATCTTCATGTTCGCCATTATCAGTACTCCTTCTACAGGGTCTCAGGTGCAAGCGAGACGATCTTCATGTAATGGCGATCGCGGAGCTCACGGGCCACCGGCCCAAAGATACGGGTGCCGCGAGGCGCACCGTCCTTATCGATGAGAACCGCAGCGTTCTCGTCAAAGCGAATGTAGCTGCCGTCCTTGCGACGGTGCTCCTTCTTCTGACGAACGACGACGCAGCGAACGACATCGCCCTTCTTGACCGAACCGTTGGGCGTGGCCTCCTGCACGGCGCAGATGATAACGTCTCCCAGTCCGGCGTACCGGCGCTTGGAACCGCCAACCACCTTGATGCAGCGCACGCGGCGAGCACCGGTGTTGTCGGCGACCGCGAGGTCGGTTTGCATCTGAATCATTGCCTACTCCTATCAAGCACAGGCCGTATGAGAGGTACCGAGAAAACCTTTCACTGTACGTCGTACGGCTGGGGTATGGTCTAACGAGGCTACTTGGCCTTCTCGACAATCTCGATCAGGCGCCAACGCTTGGTCTTAGACAGGGGCCTGGTCTCCATGATGCGGACGGTGTCTCCCACGCCGCACTCGTTGTTCTCGTCATGCGCATGGAACTTCTTGGAATGGTTCACCATCTTGCCGTAGACAGGATGGGGCTTACGGCTCGAGACGAGAACCGTGATGGTCTTGTCAGCGGCGGCCGAGACGACCACGCCCTGACGGACCTTCCTGGAATTACGCTCTTCAGTCATGCTCTACTCCCCTACGCCTGAACGTTCTTGGCGGCGTTTATCTCGCGCATGCGCTTCTCAGTGAGGAGGCGTGCGATGTCCTTCTTGACGATGCGGACGCGCGCCGTGTTGTCCAGCTGGCTGGTTGCCATCTGGAAGCGGAGGTTGAACAGCTCCTCGCGCGACTCGCTGAGCTTCTTGTCGAGCTCCTCAGCGGAGAGCTCGCGAATCTCCTGCGGCTTCATGCCTTACCTCCCTTGGCAGCCTTCTCAGCGGCCTCCTCGGCCAGCTCCTCCTTGTAGAGCATCTCCTCGTAGCGCTCCTCCTCGAGAATGTGCTCGGTCAGAGCCGCGACCGGGCCGCCCTCGTGATGGACGATCTTGCAGCGCACGGGAAGTTTGTGGCTGGCGAGGCGCATGGCCTCCTTGGCGACGTCCTCGGGGACGTCGGCAATCTCGAACATGACGCGGCCGGGCTTGACCACGGCCACCCACTCCTCGGGATTGCCCTTACCGGATCCCATGCGGGTCTCTGCCGGCTTCTTGGTGATGGGCTTGTCCGGGAAGATGTTGATCCAAAGACGACCGCCACGCTTCATCTTACGAGTCATGGCGATACGGGCAGCCTCGATCTGACGGTTGGTGATCCAATGGCGATCGAGCGCCACGAGACCCCACTCGCCAAAGGCGATCTGAGTGCCGCCCTTGGCGTTGCCCTTCATCGAGCCGCGCTGCACCTTACGGTGCTGCACTCGCTTAGGTGCCAGCATGTCTTACCTCCTCCCCTCACCGCGGCGACCGCGGTTGTTGCGGGGACGTGACGGACCCTCGAGGGCGGGATTGGGGGCAGGCTGGCCAGGAAGCTTCTCGCCCTGGTAGATCCAAACCTTGACGCCGCAAGCGCCCATGGTGGTGTTAGCGGTAGCCGAGCCGTAGTCGATCTTGGCACGGAGGGTGTGCAGGGGCACGCGACCCTCGCGGTACCACTCGCGACGGGCGATCTCGGCGCCGCCCAGGCGGCCGGAGCACTGGATGCGGATGCCCTGGGCGCCCGACTTGCGCGCGGACTGCAGAGCCTTGCGCATCGCACGACGGAAGGCCACGCGACCCTCGAGCTGCTCGGCGATGGACTGCGCGACCAGCGTGGCGTCAAGCTCAGGACGACGAATCTCGACGACCTCGACGGAGACCTTAGCTCCGGCGATGTCCTCAAGCTCCTTGCGCAGCGAGTCGATCTCGGTGCCCTTCTTGCCGATCACGATGCCGGGGCGGGCCGTGGTGATGATGACCTTAATCTTGTCGCCGGCGCGCTCGATCTCGACCTTTGAGAGGGCGGCACGGGCAAGCTTCTTGTCGAGGAACTTGCGGATCTTGAGATCGTTGGCGAGCAGCTCGGCATAGTTCTTGTCGGCGTACCAACGCGAACGCCAGTCCTCGGTGATGCCCAGACGGAACCCGGTGGGATAAACCTTCTGACCCATGCTTGCTTACGCCTCCTCTCGAGGTGCGACGATGACGGTGATGTGGCAGGTGCGCTTGCGGACCCGGGCGCCCTGGCCCTTGGCGCGCGCACGCATGCGCTTCATGGTCGGACCCTCATCGACGTAAGCCGTCTTGACGTACAGGCTCTCGGGACGGAGCTGGTGGTTCTGATGGGCGTTGGCGACGGCACTGTCCAGCACCTTGCCTACGGTCTCGGCCACAGCGCGGTCGGAGAACTTGCAGATCTCACGAGCGCGGACCACGGACTTGCCGCGAATCTGATCGACAACGAGACGGGCTTTACGGGGCGTTACGCGAACGTAACGGGCAATAGCTCTATCTTCCATGGGCTCAGGCCTTCTTTCCGGCGTGTCCGCGGAACGTACGGGTGGGCGCAAACTCGCCCAGCTTGTGTCCGACCATGGACTCGGTGATGTACACGGGCACATGCTTGCGTCCATCGTGAACGGCGATGGTATGACCGACCATCTCGGGGAAGATGGTGGAAGCGCGCGACCAGGTCTTGACGACCTGCTTCTCGCCAGAGTCGTTCATCGCAGTGATGCGGCTCAGGAGACGCGGCTCTACGTACGGGCCCTTCTTGAGACTTCTGCTCATTGATTCTCTCCTTCTCCGACTTACGCCTTGCGACGACGGATAATGAGCTGGTTGGACTTCTTCTTGGGGTTGCGGGTGCGGTGACCCTTGGTGGGAACGCCCCAGGGGCTGACCGGGTGACGGCCCGAAGTCTTGTTCTTGCCCTCGCCGCCGCCGTGCGGGTGGTCGACCGGGTTCATGACCGTACCACGGACAGTGGGACGGACGCCCATCCAACGCTTACGACCGGCCTTACCGATGCTGATGTTGGCATGCTCGGCGTTGCCGACCTCGCCCACGGTGGCGCGGCAGGTGAGCAGCACGCGACGCATCTCAGAGCTGGGCATGCGCAGGATGGCGTAGTTGCCCTCCTTGCCCATCAGCTGAATGGAGGTGCCGGCGGAACGGGCCATGGCGGCGCCCTTGCCCGGCTGGAACTCGACCGCGTGGATCAGAGTACCATCGGGGATGTTGGCCAGGGGCAGGGCATTGCCCGGCTTGATGTCGGCATCGGGACCGGAGACCACGGTGTCGCCCACCTTCAGGCCCTTGGGCCACAGGATGTAGGCCTTGGCGCCGTCGACGTAGTGCAGCAGGGCGATGCGGGCCGAACGGTTGGGATCGTACTCGATGGAAGCGACCTTGGCGGGCACGCCGTCCTTGGTGCGCTTGAAATCGATCACGCGATAACGACGCTTGTTGCCGCCGCCCTGGTGGCGGGTGGTGACGCGGCCGTTGTTGTTGCGCCCGGCGTGCTTGTGAAGCGGCTCGGTGAGCGACTTCTCAGGCTTGGAGCGCGTGATCTCGGCGAAGTCGGACACCGTCTGGAAACGGCGACCGGCCGAGGTCGGCTTGTACTGCTTGATTCCCATGTAATTTCCTTCCTTCAGTCCGCTTGCCGCATCCGCCATGGGAGAGGGCCTTTCGAACGGCCCCGACAGGTGCGACTCCGGACAACCACGGTACCGAGTGTATCCATATTAACCGCACAATACACCCGTGCTGATAAGTACCCAGCAAGTTGGGTAATCTACCAGAAATGCCTGCAGACGCAAAGCTGCCGTCGGCTCGTAAGCGGGCCGACGGCAGCCATAAAGCGCTAAGCGTTGAAGAGCTCGATGGTGTCGCCCTCTTTGAGCGTGACGACGGCCTTTTTCCAGGTGCGGGTATACCCAAGCTGGTAGCGAACACGCTTGGGCTTGGGCTTGACCATCAGGGTGTTGACCTTGACGACCTTGACGTCAAAGAGCTGCTCGATGGCCTTGGCAACCTCGATCTTGTTGGCGTTCTTGGCGACCTCGAAGGTGTAGCGGTTGAGCTCCATCATGTCGGTCGAACGCTCGGTAATGACCGGGCGGATGATGATGGTGTGGGCATCCTTGTACATTTAGGCGAGCACCTCCTCGATGCGCTTGAGAGCGGCCGTGGTCACCACGAGCGCCGTGTTGTCGATGAAGTCATAGGTGTTGATCTCCGTGGCGTCGATGGTGCGAACCTCGGGGATGTTGCGGAACGACAGGTACGAGTTGATGTCGTTGCCGGAGAGGACGATGGTCACGCGGCCATCGATGCCGAGCGCCTTGAGGGTCTTGAGGGCCTCCTTGGTGGAGGGCTTCTCAAAGTTGAAGTCATCAACAACGGTCAGCTCGCCGTCGGCCAGCTTGGCAGACAGAGCGGAGCGCATCGCGAGCTTGACTTCCTTCTTGTTGACCTTGAAGGCGTAGCTGCGGGGATGGGGGCCGAAGACGACGCCGCCGCCGCGCCACTGAGGAGCGCGAATGGTGCCCTGACGGGCATGGCCGGTACCCTTCTGGCGCCACGGCTTGCGGCCGCCGCCGGAGACCATGCCACGGGTCTTGGTGGAATGGGTGCCCTGGCGGGCGGCAGCCAGCTGGCTGCGCACCACGGTGTGCATCACGTGCACGTTGGGCTCGATGCTGAAGACGCCCTCGGCGAGCTCGGCAGTACCGACCTTCTCGCCGCTGGTGTTCTTGATGTCAATGCTGGACATATCTTGAAGTCTCCTTTGCGGCACTAGGCCTGGTACATCCTGACGGCCTTGCGGACGGTCACGAGAGCGCCCTTGCCACCGGGGACGGCACCCTTCACGAGCATCAGGTTCTGCTCGGGATCGATGCGGACGAGCTCGAGGTTCATGACGGTAACGCGGTCGCAGCCCATGTGGCCGGGCATGCGCAGGCCCTTGATGACGCGCGAGGGCGTAGCGCACATGCCCACCGAGCCGGGGGCGCGATGGAAGTGGGAGCCGTGGCCGCCGGGACCGCCGGCAAAGTGGTAGCGGCGAATGACGCCGGCAAAGCCCTTACCCTTGGAGACGCCGGTCACGTCAACGTGATCGATGCCCTCGAAGTTCTCAACCGTGACCTGCTCGCCAACCTGGTGCTCGGAGGCGTCCTCGACGCGGACCTCGCGCAGGTAGCGGGTGGGAGCGATGCCGGCCTTGGCAAAGTGCCCGGCCATCGGCTTGTTGACGTGCTTCTCCTTGATGTCGCCGTAACCAAGCTGAACGGCCTCGTAGCCGTCGGTCTCCTTGGTCTTCACCTGCGCGACAGTGCAGGGGCCGGCCTGGATGACGGTGACGGGGATGACCTCGTCGTTGTCGCTCCAGATCTGGGTCATGCCCAGCTTGCGGCCAAGAATCGTGTTGACCATGTTCCTACCTTTACTCCTGGCGGCCATGGGACCTCATGCATCGCCTTGCGCGATGCTCCCCCAGCGGGCCGCAATCTTATATCTGCAAGCAGGTGCTGGTCATGCTCCTGCTTGCGCCCACAGGCGCGCCGGCCTCAAGCGCCGGCGCAACCTGAGAGGCAGCAGCTGATGGACGGCTAGAGCTTGATCTCGATGTCCACTCCAGCCGGCAGGTCGAGGCGCATCAGCGAATCGACAGTGCTAGGGGTGGGTTCGAGGATGTCGATGAGACGCTTGTGGGTGCGCATCTCGAACTGCTCGCGCGAGTCCTTGTTCACGTGCGGCGAACGGATGACCGTGTAGATGCTCCGCTCGGTGGGCAGGGGGATGGGCCCCGAAACCTTGGCGCCGGTTTTCTGGGCGGTGTTGACGATCAGCTTCGTGGACTGGTCGACGATCTCATGATCGTAGCCCTTGAGGCGGATCCTGATCTTTTGGCTTGCCACTTTCACATACCTCCGTCATCAACGAACCAGCATAGCTGGCCCGACATAAAGCTTTCTCGTCACTTACTCGCCTGCGTGGCCGGACTTGCCGATGATCTCCTCGGCGACGTTCTTGGGAACCGGCTCGTAGCTCGCGAACTGCATGGTGTAGCTGGCACGACCCTGAGTGAACGAACGCAGGTCGGTGGCGTATCCGAACATCTCGGACAGAGGCACCTTGGCCTTGATAAGCTTGACATTGCCGCGCTCGCCCATTGACTGAATCGAGCCACGACGACTGGACAGGTTGCCCATGACGTCGCCCATGTACTCCTCGGGGGTCTCGACCTCAACGTCCTCGACCGGCTCGAGCAGGATCGGGTTGGAGCGGCGCAGGGCCTCCTTGATGGCCATCGAGCCAGCCACCTTGAAGGCCGCCTCTGAGGAGTCAACCTCATGGTAGGAGCCGTCGACGAGCGTGACCTTGATGTCGACCACGGGGTAGCCCGCCACCACGCCGGACTGCAGGGCGTCCTGGATGCCCTTGTCGGTCGGGGCGATGTACTCCTTGGGGACGGTGCCGCCCACGATGGCGTTCTCGAACTGGTAGCCGGAGCCAGAGGGCAGCGGCTCCATGTCGATGATGACGTCGCCGTACTGGCCGCGGCCGCCGGACTGGCGGACGAAGCGACCCTGCACGTGCTGGACGGCCTTGCCGGCGGTCTCGCGGTAGGCGACCTGCGGCTTACCGACGTTGGCATCGACGTTGAACTCGCGTGTCAGGCGGTCGACGATGATCTCGAGGTGCAACTCGCCCATGCCGGCGATGATGGTCTGGCCGGTGTCCTGGTTGGTGGTGACGCGGAAGGTCGGGTCCTCCTCAGCCAGCTTCTGCAGGGCGATCTCTAGCTTGTCCTGCTCGGCCTTGGTCTTGGGCTCGATGGCGACGTCGATGACCGGGTCGGGGAACTCCATGGACTCGAGCACGACTGGAGCGTCCTCGGCACATAGGGTGTCGCCGGTGGTGACGTTCTTGAGGCCCACCGCGGCGATGATGTCGCCGGCGGCGCAGGAGTCGATGTCGGTACGGTCGTTGGAGAACATCTCGAGAATACGAGAGATGCGCTCCTTCTTGTTCTTGGTGGCGTTGAGGACGTACGAGCCCTTCTCCAGGTAGCCGGAGTAGATGCGGATGTACGTCAGCTTGCCCACGAAGGGATCGGTCGCGATCTTGAAGGCGAGGGCGGCCAGCGGCTCGTTGGCGTCAGCATGGCGCTCGACGGTGTTGCCATCGGGGTCGGTGCCGGTGATGGGCGGAATGTCGAGCGGGCTCGGCATGAAGTCGACGATTGCGTCGAGCAGCTCCTGGACGCCCTTGTTCTTGAAGGAGGAGCCGCAGCACACGGGGGTGCACTGGCCGGCGATGCAGCCCTTTCGCAGGGCGGCCTTGATGTCGGCCGGGGTGATCTCCTCGTCCTCGAGCACCTTCATCATGAGCTCGTCGTCGCAGTCGGCGGCGCTGTCCACGAGCTTCTCGCGCCACTCCTGGGCCTGCTCCATATACTCGGCGGGAATCTCTTCCTGGGAGGGGTAGATCATGCCGTCCTTGGGGTTCTCGTTGAACTGCCAGGCGGTCATGTCAACCAGGTCGATGAGGCCGTCAAAGTGGTCCTCGGCACCGATGGGGATCTGGATGGCCACCGCATGCGCGTCCAGGCGGTCGTCCATGGTCTGGATGGCATGGAAGAAGTCAGCGCCGGTGCGGTCCATCTTGTTGATGTAGGCCATGCAGGGGACGTGGTAGCGGCGGGCCTGGCGCCACACGGTCTCGGACTGGGGTTGAACGCCGGCGACGGCGTCGAGCACGGTCACGGAACCGTCGAGCACGCGCAGGGAGCGCTCGACCTCAGCGGTGAAGTCGACGTGGCCCGGGGTGTCGATGATCTGGATGCGATGGCCCTTCCAGAAGCAGGTGGTGGCGGCGGAGGTGATGGTAATGCCGCGCTCCTGCTCCTGCACCATCCAGTCCATGGTGGCGGCGCCGTCATGGACCTCACCGATCTTGTGCGTCTTGCCCGTGTAATACAGGATGCGCTCGGTGGTGGTGGTCTTACCGGCATCGATATGCGCCATGATACCGATGTTGCGGGTGTCCTTAAGCTTGTACTTAGTTGTCGGCATCAGCTAATCCTTCTCTTGCTCGCGACACTAGAAGCGGTAGTGCGAGAACGCACGGTTGGACTCGGCCATCTTGTAGAGGTCCTCGCGACGCTTCACAGACGCGCCAAGGCCGTTGGAGGCGTCGAGGATCTCGGCCGCCAGACGCTCTGCCATGGACTTCTCGCGACGCTTGCGGGAAAAGTCGACGATCCAACGGATGGCGAGGGTCTGGGCGCGACGGGAGTTGACCTCCATGGGCACCTGGTAGGTGGCGCCGCCAACGCGCTTGGGCTTGACCTCAAGGGTGGGACGGACGTTGTCCATGGCCTTCTTGAAGACGGACAGGGGATCCTGGCCGGACTTCTCGGCCACGATGTCGAAGGCGCCGTAGACGATGCCCTCGGCGGTGGACTTCTTGCCGTCAAGCAGGATCTTGTTGATCAGCTGCGTGACCAGACGATTGTTGTAAACGGCGTCCGGCTGTGTCTCACGACGGACTGCTGCTGCACGACGCGGCATGTGCTTACTCCTCTTGCTCGCAATGCGCTCGGGCACGTACGACCCTCACGCTTGATTACTTACCGATGTGTGTGAAACGGGACTACTTGGCCTTGGGCTTCTTGGCGCCGTAGCGGGAACGAGCCTGCATACGGCCGTCGACGGCTGCGCAGTCCAGGGCGGCGCGGATGATCTTGTAGCGGACGCCAGGCAGGTCCTTAACACGGCCACCGCGGATGAGCACCATGGAGTGCTCCTGCAGGTTGTGGCCCTCACCCGGGATGTAGGCGGTAACCTCCATGCCGTTGACGAGGCGGACACGGGCAACCTTACGAAGAGCCGAGTTGGGCTTCTTGGGGGTGGTGGTGTACACGCGAGTGCAGACGCCGCGCTTCTGCGGATTGCCCTTGAGTGCGGGGGTCTTCCTCTTGTCGACCGACTTGACGCGGCCCTTGCGGATCAGCTGGTTGATAGTAGGCAAGATCAAGCTCCTTCGTTCTTATCGATACACATCCCAAACACCTGCCTTCAGGTGCCCGGGGCTTAAAGCCACAGCGCGTTACATTAGCAGCGAATACGAGGTCGGTCAAACGCCACGCCACCGGGTGTATCTATCATTTCCGGCCCAATACGCCGTTTGCCCGCAGCAGCGCGCCGACTGCCGCGAGATGAGAAAAATCTCGCGGGCGCACGGCAGCCAAGATGGCGGGCAGGGCGCCGAGGAGCCCGGGGCGCCGTCAGGAAACGTGCAGGGCCGGCGCTGCGTGAGGTGCGGCGCCGGCCCTGTTCATTGCATCAGGCTGTCAAGCGTAGCCTTGAGCACTTCCCTACTCGTCTGAGCTGTCCAATCCGATGGAGCCCAGGGTGTTGAGCAGCTCGTCGAGCGACGCCTCGTCATCTGCCGAGCGCGGCAGGGACGGGGTTTGGACGTCGGCCAGCCCGGCATCCGGATCGGCGCTGTAGCTGGAGGGGACGTCCCCGCCCAGATACAAGTTGTCGTCGTCGGGCGAGAAGACCATCTCCAGGAGCTGGTTCACATCGGGCTCCTTGGGCTCGTCGTTCTGCTCGAGGATGTAGAGCAGGTCGCGCTCCTCGAGGCCGGCGCGCAGCTCCTCGATGGCCTTGGCGCCGATGCCCTCGATGTGCAGCAGGTCGCTCTCGGTCTTGCCGACCAGGTCGCCTACCATCTCGATGCCCGCCTCGCTGAACTTGTTTGCCCAGCGCTGGCTGACGCCGAGGTCATCGAAGAGGTAAAGCTTGGCAACCTCGGGAGGCAGGCCGTGGGTGTTGTTGGGGTTGGCCGCGCCGAGGTAGTTGCCATAGGAGTCGACGCCCATGTAGTCCTCGCCGTTGAGCGTCCAATCCTTGGGCTGAGGAAGCAGGTTCTCGGCCTCGCGCAGCTCGGAGGGGGCCCACTCGGGAAGCTTCTCGGAGGTTGGCACCGCATCGCGCGTGACCTTCTCGCCCTTGTAGGTGAGCTCGACGTTGCGGTACTGGGGCATGCCCGTGCCCGCCGGGATGGGCTTGCCGATAAGGACGTTCTCCTTGAGGCCCTGCAGGTGGTCGACCTTGCCCTCGATGGCGGCATCCGTCAAGACCTTGGTGGTCTCCTGGAACGAGGCTGCCGAGAGGAAGGAGTCGGTGGCCAGCGAGGCCTTGGTGATGCCCAGCAGCAGCGGCTGGGCGGTGGGAACCTCGCCGCCCTCGATGCCGATGCGACGCGCCTCGTCCTCGAACTCGATGCGGTCGACCTGGCGGCCCGGCAGGTACTCCGAGCTGCCCGGCTCGAGGACTGAGACCTTGCGCAGCATCTGGCGGACGATGACCTCGATGTGCTTATCGTTGATGTCCACGCCCTGGGACTGGTAGACGCCCTGCACCTGCTGCACGATGTAGCGCAACGTGGTGTGCGCGTCGGTGAGGCGGAGCAGGTCGTGGGGGTTGATGGAACCCTTGGTGAGCTGCTGACCGATGGTCACCTGCACGCCGTCGGCCACGCCCGGCATGAGCTGGGCACGGGCAGAAGCGGTGTACTCGCGGACCTCGCCCTTGTCGTTGGAGATGGCAAGGGTCTTGGTGAGCTTGTCATTGGTGATCTGCAGGTTGCCCGAGATCTCGGCCAGGATGGCCTGACCCTTGGGCTTGCGGGCCTCAAACAGCTCGGTGACACGCGGCAGACCCTGGGTGATGTCGTCGCCTGCAACGCCGCCGGAGTGGAAGGTGCGCATGGTGAGCTGCGTGCCCGGCTCGCCGATCGACTGAGCGGCGATGATGCCCACGGCGGAGCCGATGTTGATGGGCAGGCCAGTGGCCAGGTCCCAGCCGTAGCACTTCTGGCAGACGCCCCGGTGCGAGCGGCAGGTCATGACCGTGCGGACCTCGACGCTCTCGATGCCCCGGCGCTGCCAATCGGCCAGCACATCGTCGCCCGTGATGTACTCGCCGGCGGCAAGCAGCACCTCGCCGGTGCTGGGGTCGGTCACGTCATGGAGCACCGCACGACCCACGAGGTTGTGGTCGACATCGCCCTTGTCGTCGAAGATCGAGTACTCGATGCCGTCGTCGGTGCCGCAGTCGTGCTCGCGCACGATGACGTCCTGAGCCACGTCCACCAGGCGGCGGGTGAGGTAGCCGGAGTCAGCGGTACGAAGGGCGGTATCGGACAGGCCCTTACGGGTGCCGTGCGTGGAGAGGAAGTACTCCATGACGGACATGCCCTCGCGGAAGTTGCCCTTGATGGGTCGGTCGATGATCTCGCCCTTGGGGTCGGCGATAAGTCCGCGCATGCCCGCGAGCTGGCGAATCTGCTTGAGGTTACCGCGGGCGCCCGAGGTGGCCATCATGTAGATGGGGTTGAACTTTTCGAAGTTGTTGACCATGGCGTCGCCGACCTCGTCGGTCGTGCGGGTCCAGATGTCGACCACCTGGCGATGGCGCTCGCCGTAGGACATGAGGCCCATCTCGTAGTCCTCATCGACTGCGGCGACCTCCTGGTCGGCCTTCTCCAGAAGCTGCGGCTTCTCAGGCGGGATGGTGGCGTCGAAGATGGATACGGTAAGGCCGGCGCGAGTGGCGTAGTGGAAGCCCGCGGCCTTGAGGCCGTCCAGGATGGGCGGCACGTCGGCCAGGCGGTAGCGGTTGCAGCAGTCCTCGACCAGCCGGGCGATCTCGCTCTTGTCCATCACGTGGTTGATGTAGGGGTAGTCATCCGGCAGCAGGTTGTTGAAGGTGATGCGGCCGATGGAGGTCTCGAGCCTCGAACCGGCCTTGTGCTCCTCGAACTTGCCCTTCTCGACCTCGACCGTGGTGTCCTTCTCGAGGCGCACGAAGATGCGCGACTGCAGGTCGACGCCGGAACGGGCGTCGTAGGCCAGACGGGCGTCCTTGAAGCTGGCGAAGGTGTCGCCCTCGCCAGGGAAGCCGTCGCGCACCGACGTGAGGTAGAAGATGCCCAGCACCATGTCCTGCGAAGGCACGGTGAGGGGACGGCCGTGGGCCGGCGACTTGATGTTGTTGGAGCTCAGCATCAGCACGCGAGCCTCGGCCTGGGCCTCGGAGCTCAGGGGCACGTGGATGGCCATCTGGTCGCCGTCGAAGTCGGCGTTGAAGGGAGCGCAGACCAGGGGGTGAAGCTTGAGAGCCTTGCCCTCGACCAGCACCGGCTCAAAGGCCTGGATGCCCAGGCGGTGCAGCGTAGGAGCGCGGTTGAGCAGCACCGGATGGTCCTTGATGACCTCTTCCAGCACGTCCCAGACCACGGCGCTGCCGCGGTCGACAGCACGCTTGGCGGCCTTGATGTTGGCGGCGTAGTCGAGCTCGACCAGGCGCTTCATCACGAACGGCTTGAAGAGCTCGAGGGCCATAATCTTGGGCACGCCGCACTGATGGAGCTTCAGGCTGGGGCCGACCACGATGACCGAGCGGCCGGAGTAGTCGACGCGCTTGCCGAGCAGGTTCTGACGGAAACGGCCCTGCTTGCCCTTGAGCATGTCGGCCAGGGACTTGAGGGGGCGGTTGCCAGGACCGGTCACGGGGCGGCCGCGGCGGCCATTGTCGAACAGGGCGTCGACGGCCTCCTGGAGCATGCGCTTCTCGTTGTTGACGATGATCTCGGGGGCGCCCAGGGAGAGCAGGCGCTTGAGGCGGTTGTTGCGGTTGATGACGCGGCGATACAGGTCGTTGAGGTCAGAGGTGGCGAAGCGGCCGCCGTCGAGCTGCACCATGGGGCGTAGGTCGGGCGGGATGACCGGCAGCACGTCGAGGATCATGTCTCGCGGCTGGTTGCGCCCGTGGAGGAAGGCGTCGACCACCTTGAGGCGCTTGATGGCCTTGGCGCGCTTCTGGCCGCGGCCGTTGTGGATGGTGTCACGCAGCTCGTCGGAGGTGGCCTGCAGGTCGATGGCGTCGAGCAGGTCGCGCACCGCGGCGGCGCCCATGCCGCCGGTGAAGTACTCGCTGTAGTTGAGGCGCATCTCGCGGTAGAGGGCCTCGTCGCTGATGAGCATCTTGGGCTCGATCTTCATGAAGGTATCGTAGGCGTCGACGCGGAGCTCCTTGCGCTCGGCGTACTCGTCCTTGATGTCCTCGATCTCGTCCTCGACCTCGTCGGGGTCCATCTTGTCGTCCTCGTCGATGGTGTCGGCGTCCTCGCCGGCGTAATCGGTGGAGAGGCGGCGGGTGGCCTCGATGAGGCGGTTCATCTCGGCGTCGAGTTCTTCGAGGTCGGCAGCAACCTCGTCCTTGAGCTCTGCGGCATCCTGCTCGCGCAGGTCCTCATCGACCGAGGTAATGATTGAGGAGGCGTAGTAGAGGACCTTCTCCAGCTCTTTGGGCGGGATGTCGAGAAGGTAGCCCAGACGCGAGGGCGAGCCCTTGAAGTACCAGATGTGGCTCACCGGAGTGGCCAGCTCGATATGGCCCATGCGCTCGCGACGGACCTTGGCCCGCGTGACCTCGACGCCGCAGCGCTCGCAGACCACGCCCTTGAAGCGGATGCGCTTGTACTTGCCGCAGGCGCACTCCCAGTCCTTGGTGGGGCCAAAGATGCGCTCGCAGAACAGACCATCGCGCTCAGGCTTGAGCGTGCGGTAGTTGATGGTCTCGGGCTTCTTCACCTCGCCATGCGACCAGCTGCGAATCTGCTCGGCACTGGCCAGGCCGATGCGGATGCTGTCGAAGTTGTTGACGTCAAATTCGGTCACGTTTACTCCTCCTCACCAGAGGTGGGCGCGGTGTTCAGTACAGAGTCGTCGCCGAGGTCGATCTCGGAGAGACCGGAGGCGAGAAGGTCGAGCTCATCGCCCTCCTGCTGCGGGGCCTGGCCATCGGCGAAGGTCTTGGCGGCCTGGTCCTCAGCGGTGTTGTCCTCGTCGGTGGATTCGGTGATCTCGACCTCTTTGTCGTCGTGCCCGAGCATCTCAACGTCCAGGCACAGCGAGCGCATCTCTTTGATGAGGACCTTGAAGGACTCGGGGACCTCGGGGCTGGGGATGTTCTCGCCCTTGACGATGGCCTCGTAGGCCTTGACGCGGCCGGAGGTGTCATCGGACTTGACCGTCAGGATCTCCTGCAGGACGTTGCTGGCGCCATAGGCGTACAGCGCCCACACCTCCATCTCGCCGAAGCGCTGGCCGCCAAACTGGGCCTTGCCTCCCAGCGGCTGCTGGGTGATGAGGCTGTAGGGGCCGGTGGCGCGGGCGTGGATCTTGTCGTCGACCATGTGGCCGAGCTTGAGGATGTAGTTCTGGCCGACGGTGATGGGCTCGCGGAACTTCTCGCCCGTGCGGCCGTCGTAGAGGTCGGCCTTGCCCGAAGCGGAGAGCTGCGGGATGAGCTCCTCGCGGGTGAGGTCGCCCAGGCGCTTGTGGGCGTTGCGGACGAGGTTCTTGTTGGCGAGGTCGATGCAGTGGGCGATCTCATCCTCGGTGGCGCCGTCAAAGACGGGGGTTGCCACCTTGATGGGGCCGTCGACCGGCTCGTCGTCAACCTCGTTGAAGCCGTTGCGGGCAGCCCAGCCCAGGTGGGTCTCAAGCAGCTGTCCGACGTTCATACGAGAAGGTACGCCCATGGGGTTCATGATGATGTCGATGGGGGTGCCATCGGCGAGGTAGGGCATGTCCTCGATGGGCAGGATGGTGGAGATGACGCCCTTGTTGCCGTGACGTCCAGAGAGCTTGTCGCCCGCTTGGATCTTGCGCTTCTGGGCCACGAAGACGTGGATCAGCTCGTTCACGCCCGGAGCCAGGTCGTCGCCGGCGTCGCGGGAGCTGCGGGTGATCTTGATGACGCGGCCGCCGGCGCCATGCGGGACCTTGAGCGAGGTGTCGCGGACCTCGCGAGCCTTCTCGCCAAAGATGGCGCGCAGCAGGCGCTCCTCGGCGGTGAGCTCGGTCTCGCCCTTGGGAGTGACCTTGCCCACCAGCACGTCGCCCGGGCCGACCTCGGCGCCGATGCGGATGATGCCGTCGGCATCGAGGTTGGCGAGCATGTCCTCGGAGAGGTTGGGAATCTCGCGGGTGATCTCCTCGGGGCCCAGCTTGGTGTCGCGGGCATCGATGTCGTAGTCCGCGATGTGGATGGAGGTGAGGAGGTCGTCGGTCACGCAGCGCTCGGAGAGGATGATGGCGTCCTCATAGTTGTAGCCTTCCCAAGGCAGGTAGGCCACCAGCAGGTTCTGGCCCAGGGCCAGCTCGCCATGCTCGGTGGAGGGGCCGTCGGCGAGGACGTCGCCCTCCTCGACCACCTGGCCCTCACGAACCAGCGGCTTGTGGTTCAGGCAACCGCCCTGGTTGGAACGCTGGAACTTAGGCAGCTCGTACGTATCGATGGAGCCATCCTTGAGGCGGACGTTGATGTAGGTGGCCTCCACGTGCTCGACCACACCGGCGTGCTTGGCCAGCAGGATCTCTCCGGAGTCGACGGCGCAGCGACGCTCCATGCCAGTTCCCACGTACGGGGCGTGGGGATAGAGCAGGGGCACCGCCTGACGCTGCATGTTGGAGCCCATCAGGGCGCGCTTGGCGTCGTCGTGCTCGAGGAACGGGATGAGGGCGGTAGCCACCGATGTCATCTGACGCGGCGAGACATCCATGTAGCCCACCTGAGACGGCTCGACCTCGGCGGGGTCGCCGTATACGCCGTCCTCGCCCATCGTGCGGCAGAGGACGCGCGCCGAGGGGACAAAGACCTTGCCGTCGGACGGGCGCGGAGACACCGGCGCCCCCTCCAACGTGCTCAGGACCTGGTCGTTGCCCTCGGGAGCTTCGGCGGGGTCGACCCAGCGGCCAAAGATGCGCGTCTCGGGGTCGAAGGGCTCGTTTGCCTGGGCGATGTTGTAGTTCTCTTCTTCATCGGCGGTGATGTAATCGACGTCGTCGGTGACCTTGCCGTCGATGATGCGCCGGTACGGGGCCTCGATGAAGCCGTAGGAGTTGACGCGCGCATAGGTGGCCAGCGAGCCGATAAGGCCAATGTTGGGACCTTCAGGGGTCTCGATGGGGCACATGCGCGAGTAGTGGGACGGGTTGACGTCGCGGACCTCAAAGCCGGCGCGGTCGCGGGTCAGGCCGCCTGGGCCCAGAGCGGACAGACGGCGCTTGTGGGTGATGCCGGCAGCCGGGTTGGTCTGATCCATGAACTGGGAGAGCTGAGAGGACCCGTAGAACTCCTTGATGGCCGCCACGATGGGACGGATGTTGATGAGGGACTGCGGGGTGATCTCATCGACTTCCTGGGTCGACATGCGCTCACGAACCACGCGCTCCATGCGGGATAGGCCGATGCGGAACTGGTTCTGCACCAGCTCGCCCACCGTGCGGATGCGGCGGTTGCCAAAGTGGTCGATATCGTCAGTGGTGTGGCCTTCCTTGCCGTCGTGCAGGTCGACAAGGTAGCGCATGGTGTTGACGATGTCCTCAGGGGTGAGGGTGGAGGCGTCGGCCGGCAGGTCCTCCCCCAGCTTCTTGTTGATCTTGTAGCGGCCCACCTTGGCCAGGTCGTAGCGCTGGGGGTTGAAGAAGAGACCTTCGAGCAGCGAACGAGCGGAATCGATGGTGGGAGGCTCGCCGGGGCGGAGACGGCGGTAGAGCTCGATGAGCGCCTCCTCCTTGGTCTCCGTCGCATCGCGGTCGAGGGTGCGCAGCACCATGTCGGAGTCACCGATGAGATCGATGATCTCCTCCTTGGTCTCGGCGATGCCCAGGGCGCGCAGCAGGAGGGTGGCCGGCTGCTTGCGCTTGCGGTCGATGCGCACGGAGAGCACGTCGCGGCGGTCGGTCTCAAGTTCGAGCCAGGCGCCGCGGGCGGGGATGACCTTGGCCCCGTAGATCATCTTGTCGGAGCCCTTGTCCATCTCAGAGGAGAAATAGACGCCGGGCGAGCGCACCAGCTGGGAGACGACGACGCGCTCGGTGCCGTTGATGATGAACGTGCCATGGTCGGTCATGAGCGGGAAGTCGCCCATGAAGACCTCCTGCTCCTTCATCTCGCCGGTCTCCTTGTTGATGAACCGGACCCAGACGAAGAGCGGAGCCTGATAGGAAATGCCCTTATCCTTGCATTCAGCAACCGAGTGCTTGGGATCGGAGAACTCGTGGTCGCCAAATTCGACGGCCAGGTTCTTGGTGCTGTTCTCGATTGGTGAGATGGACTGGAACGTCTCGTCGAGACCTTCGGTCTTAAACCATCCAAAGGAATCGATCTGCACAGAGATCAGGTTGGGGAAGTCCATCACCGGCTGGATTTTTGCAAAACTCCGACGCTCACGGTAGGCGTTGGATGAGTTTGCAGCTTGTCCGCGTCGCACCTAGCGATCACTCCTTCAACATAGGATTGCCGATAATTTTCGCAAAGATTAAAGCTACCCAAAAAAGAGCAGGTGGTCAATCGCATTCTTGACATCTCCGGTCAACTGTGCTTTGGAGTGCCCTAGAAGACGATGCATCCTGCCCTCTCTTTATATATCCGTGTATGCGCAAGGCGCGGGACCCGGTACGACCAGGCCCCGCGCCTCATCATAAGCCCTTCCCCCTCACGAGGTCAGGCGACAAGAGCCAAAGCTACTTGACGGTGACGACAGCGCCGGCCTCCTCGAGCTTGGCCTTGGCGTCGTCAGCGGCCTCCTTGTTGGCACCCTCGAGAACGGGCTTCGGAGCGTTGTCGACGAGCTCCTTGGCCTCCTTGAGGCCCAGCGAGGTGAGCTCGCGGACGACCTTGATGACCTTGATCTTGTTGTCGCCGAACGACTCGAGGACGACGTCAAACTCCGTCTTCTCCTCCTCCTCGGCGGCAGCGCCACCAGCAGCGGGAGCGGCGACGGCCACGGCAGCGGCAGCGTTGGGATCGACGCCGAACTTGTCGGCCAGAGCATCGACCAGGTCCTTGAGCTCGAGGGCGGTCATGTTCTCAACGGCCTCGATGATCTCTTCCTTAGTGACAGCCATGCTAAAACTCCTTTGCGTCTGCGAGAGGGCTTGTTACATCCCTCTCGTACGGTGTGTGAGGACGAATGTCCCGATAAGGCCGCGCCGGCCATCAGGCAGACGCGGGTAGTGCAGGGCACAGTCTTACGCGGCAGACTCCTTGTCCTTGGCGATGAGGCTGAGCGTGCGGACGATCTTCTCGTTGGGGCCGTTGAGCACCCGGACCAGCTGGGTGAGCGGCGTGCGCACCACCTGGATGAGGTTGGCCACCAGCTGCTCGCGGCTGGGCAGCTCGGCGACTGCCATGACCTCGTCAACAGTCAGGACGGAACCCTCCATGATGCCGCCCTTGATGACGATGGCCTTGTTGGCAGCGGCAAACTCTTTGAGGGCCTTGGCGGGAGCCGCAGGATCCTCCTTGGCAACGATGAAGGCGCTGGGGCCCACCAGCAGGCTGTCAACCTCAGGCAGCTCGTCCTCGCGCAGGGCGATGCGGGCCAGGGTGTTCTTGTAGACCTTCATCTCGGCGCCGGCTTCGCGCAGCTTGCCGCGAAGCTCCTCGGCGGCCTTGACGGTCAGACCCTTGTAATCAACGAGGAAGATGGCGGCGGCGCTGCCGAACTCCTCCTTGATCTGCTCGATCATCTCGGCTTTCTTCTGAGTAGGCATATTCTGTGCACCTCCTTCCCTCGCGCACGACCCGCCGCGAAGCCCGCTTGGGCCTTTCACGAGGGTCGCACCCAAAAGGGAAACGGCCCCCGCTGTGCTGGACAGCGGGGGCCGATATACGCACAGTGTTATGCGCTCGACCACCTCGGCAGGCGGGATACCCCTTTGAGCCTTACGGCACCGGCTGTCTCAGGCAGCAGATCATGCGTGTTACTTGCTCAGGCGGTTACCTGAAGCCCAATAATCATAACGAGAAACGGGCCACAGTCAATATGATGACTGCGGCCCGTTTGCTGAACGGCGTATGATTGAGCGACCAGTAAGGTTACTCTGCAGCCTCACCAGTGGTGAAGTTACGCTGGATGTCGGGGTTGACCGGCACGCCGGGGCCCATCGTCGAAGTTAGCGAGATGGACTTGACGTAGCGACCCTTGGCGGCAGAGGGGCGAACCCTGAGAATCTCGGTGTACAGAGCGCCGTAGTTCTCGGCAATCTGCTCAGCCGTGAAGGAGACGCGGCCCACCGGCACGTGGCAGATGCCAAAACGATCGGCGCGGTACTCGACGCGGCCGGCCTTGAGCTCCTTTACCATCTGGGCGACGTCGTTGGTCACGGTACCCAGCTTGGGGTTGGGCATCAGGCCACGAGGACCGAGCACGCGGCCAAGACGGCCGACCTTGCCCATCTGATCGGGAGTGGCGATGGCGGCGTCAAAATCGAGGTTGCCGGCATTGATCATGTCGGTCAGCTCCTGAGTGCCGACGATGTCAGCACCTGCCTCCTGGGCCTCGCGGGCCTTCTCGCCCTCGGCGAAGACGGCGACACGGACACTCTTGCCCGTGCCGTGAGGCAGGGAGATGGAGCCGCGGATCTGCTGATCTGCCTGGCGGGTGTCGATGCCCAGGCGGAAGTGGGCCTCAACCGTCTCGTCAAAGGAGGCGGGGTGGATGTCCTTGACCAGGGTGGCAGCGTCCATCGGTGCGTAGAGCTTGCCAGCCTCGATCTTTGCCGCTGCCTCGCGATACTTCTTGCCGTGCTTTGCCATGTTAGTTCCTCCTTGTGGTAGTAGCGAGCATCCCTGCTCTTCCACGACGTGCATCCGGTTGATGCGCGTGCTTACCTGATTATGATCTAAAACTACTGCTCAACCTCGACACCCATCGAGCGGGCGGTGCCGGCAACGACCTTCATTGCAGCCTCGATGTCGTTTGCATTGAGGTCGGGCATCTTGGTCTCGGCGATCTCGCGCAGCTGATCCTTGGTCAGGGTGCCGACCTTCTGCGAGTTGGGGCGGCCGGAAGCATGCTCGAGATTGAGCGCCTGCTTGATGAGAACGGCGGCAGGCGGCGTCTTGGTGATGAAATCAAAGGTCTTATCCTCGTAGACCGTGATCTCAACGGGGATGATGGTGCCTGCCTGGTCCTTGGTCTGGTTGTTGAAGGCCTGGCAGAACTGCATGATGTTGACGCCCTGGGCGCCCAGAGCGGGGCCGACGGGAGGTGCGGGGTTAGCGGCACCTGCAGGAATCTGCAGCTTGATAAAACCGGTGACTTTCTTCTTAGCCATTGTTCTTCCTTCTGATGCTTGGTTGGCAGCTCACTCCGTGAGCATCGGTCTGCGCCGCCGTCCGTGATTGTTGTCTATATCTCGCGACGCATGAGAAGCCCCCGTCATCCGGGCATGTGTCACGCGATTACCGCACCTAGAGGCGTGAAACCTGGTCGAAAGCGAGCTCGACCGGAGTCTCACGACCAAAAATCGACACCAGCACCTTGATCTTGCCGGTATCGGGATTGACCTCGGAGATGGTCCCATCAAACTCGGAGAGGGGGCCGGAGATGACCTTGACGGTCTCCCCCACCTCGAGGTCGGTAGAGATCTTCTTGGCGCCGTCAACATCAGAACGGCGCATGATCTTGTTGTACTCCTCGCGGGTGAGAGGCTCGGGCTTTCCCTCGGCGCCCACAAATCCGGTGACGCCTGGGGTGTTGCGAACGACGCCCCAGGATCGGTCGTCGAGGTCCATCTTCACCAGGACGTACCCCGGGAACACCTTTTTGTCGGTGTTGACCCGACGCCCGTCCTCCTTGATCTCCGTGACGTTCTCCATGGGGATCTCAATCTTGAAAATCTTGTTCTCAAGCCCCAGGGTTTCGACACGCATCTCAAGGTCGGTCTTGACCTTGTTCTCATAACCCGAATATGTGTGAATTACATACCATCTTCTCGACATGATGCATCAGCCCAACAGTTTGGAATAGGCCAGCAGCAACGGGTTGATACCGGAGTCCACCAGATAAATGAGCAGGCCAAAGAACACGAGGGCAACCAGAACCGTGATGGTCTGGTTGCGCACCTCACGACCAGTGGGCCAGGAGACGCGCTTGAGCTCAACCCGCACGGCATGCAGGTAGTTGAAGAAGCGGACAAAGATATTGGGCTTCTTGGCGCTGGCCTTGCGGCCGTTCTTGCCCTTTGCCTGCTCCTTCTTCTTGGCAGCAGCCTTCTCTGACTTCTTATCGACAGCCTTGGACTTCTTGTCCTGCTGCGTGGAAGACGCTTGAGCTTGTGAGTTCTTAGCCTTAGCTGACATCGTCACCCGTTCATCTCGCGTGAAACCGTCCGTACAACAAACGTCGCGGTTACGAGTAACCGCGACGGAAAGGTTGGCAGGCCAGGAGGGACTCGAACCCCCAACAAACGGTTTTGGAGACCGCCGCTCTACCAATTGGAGCTACTGGCCTATTGATTGAGCTATCGAGTCTCCTTGTGGAGCGTGTGCTTGCCGCACCAACGGCAATACTTCTTGAACTCGATACGCTCGGGGTTGTTCTGCTTGTTCTTGGTGGTGGTGTAGTTACGACGCTTGCACTCTGTGCAGGCGAGCGTGACCATGGTGCGCATGGATCCTCCAAACCTGAAACGTTCAGCCAAGCTTTCTGACGAACGTTCGAATCGACACTGAACACAGGTCCTACACCTTACCACGATGCAGAACGTAGAGAAGCACGCGGTTGCCGCTTCTCGCAAAACGCCGGATGACCGGTGCCCTGCGGGAAGCGGAACCCGATAGAACAAATGCTATCGGGTTCCGCTTGTGCAAGCTAACGAGCAGTTACTCGATGATCTTGGTAACACGGCCCGAGCCGACGGTGTGGCCACCCTCGCGGATAGCGAAGCGCAGGCCCTCCTCCATGGCGACGGGGTGAATCAGATCGCCCTCCATGAGGACGTTGTCGCCCGGCATGACCATTTCCTTGTCAGCAGGCAGCTTGACGGTGCCGGTGACGTCGGTGGTGCGGAAGTAGAACTGCGGGCGATAGTTGTTGAAGAACGG
>OMWF01000179.1 GCA_900314665.1 uncultured Actinomycetes bacterium | reverse complement strand
TCTGACAAAGTGCGCCGGTATGTCATGGTATGGTGGAGTCGCGTTCAATCTCCCAGACAGAGAGGAACACCCCCATGATTATCACAACTTGCGAGAATATCCCTGGTCAAAGCCTTATGCCCCTCGGACTCGTGCGCGGTAATGTGGTCTGGTCCAAAAACATTGGCCGCGACGTAATGGCCAGCTTCAAGAACATCGCGGGCGGCGAGGTAAAGAGCTACACCCTGCTCACCAATGAGGCCCGTGAAGTCGCCATCCAGCGCATGATGGAAGACGCGGCGAATCTCGGCGCCGATGCCATCACGATGACGCGTTTCTCGGAATCCGTGCCTTCTCAGGGAATGGTGGAGATATTCTGCTACGGTACTGCTGTCAAGTTCGTCTAAACGGTACCGGCATTCAAGGCAAGGGAGTGAGGCGGCATGGCCATCATCGAGGGCGCAGGCGGGGAGTACGGAAAGTACTTTGTGCAGGAGCTGCACGACCCCAACGCGGGGACCCCGGAGTTCCAGGAGATGTACAAGAAATTCTCGCATCGCATCCTGTGGATTGACGACAAGTTGGTCCCCGGGTCGATGCAGATGAACACCGCCTGGTATTACGCGGTTCCGGAGCGTGACCCTGTCTTTAAGGAGCACGTCCACGATGACGATGAGATTGTCGGCTTCTTTAGCAGCGACCCCGAGAATCCCAACGACCTCGACGCAGAGCTCACCTTCACGGTCAATGGTGAGGAGCACCTCATCACTAAAAGCACACTCATCTTCTTGCCGGGAGGGCTGCCCCATGGTCAGATTCGCATTCTGCGCGTGGGCCGGCCCATCTTCCACTTCTCGCTGATGCGCGGCGGCGAGTACAACAACGGCGCTTACGACACCGGAGACGATCAGTAAGCCCGTAGCATGGAGCAGATGACGAGACGAGCGCCCCGGCCAACCCCGGGGCGCTCGCTTTGAAATGGGACGATGATGTCATGCCATAAAATGGGCAGAAGCAGCTTCTTGCCGGCTCCGCTCATGTCCGTCCCCGGATGAGCGCCATTAGCTCCTTGCGCGTATGCACACCCAGTTTTTGGTAGATGTGGTATACGTGCGTCTTTACGGTGCCGGTGGATATGAACATGTTCTGCGCGATATCATCGTTGGTCCGCCCCTGTACGAGCAGGTACAGCACCTCAACTTCGCGATCGGTGAGCGCACAGGCGCTGGCAAGGCTGCTAAGGCGGACCTTTATGAAATCCTCATCCCCGTCGTTACTGGCATGCGCCCGCCAAATTGTGAACAAGCTCTTCTCGGTCATAATGGGGAGGCTGGTGATGATGATGAGCGCAACAGCGATGACGACCAGCACGATACCGCCGCCGACTGCCCGCTCAAGCCAATCTCCGGCTTGCCGCGAGAAAAACTGAACAGCCGTGAGCAAGCCAAAGAGCCAGAGCGCCGATGCCTCCGTGCTGTAGGAGATGGCGCAGACCATGAGCAGCAATAGCATCTCAACTGAGGCGAAGCCTGCGTAGAGCATGGTAGAAGGCAGCGGCTGCGCTGCGCCGGGAACCAGCGCGATAAGGAGAAAACCGCAGACCATGAGCGGAAACGCCAGGCGGTAGAGGAGAGATATGCTAAATCGCTTGGTGTTGATAATCACAAACACCAGCACCACCAGTGCCGGAATGACCGCCGCATGACGCGCCAGCACGGCATTGGTCGAAATCGATACCACGCCGTAGGCAAAGGAACAGGCTCCTATGAAGGCCATCACCTTGATGGGAAAGGGGAAGACCGCACTGGCCGGAAACGCCCGGGGCCGCTCCTCCTCTATGCCGTTTTTGGAGTCGTTGGCCGCCAAGTGGTATGAGATTCCTGTCGCCAGGGGCAGCGCAAACGCCACCACAAAGATGCGGTTGAGAGGGTTCATCTCCACAAGGTAGATCAGCATCTCTGCCAGCAATATCGACACGGCATTGAGGAATGCGACGCGCACCGGGTTGAGCGTCGCGTACAAGTCAACCCAAAGCGCCGAGAAGAAGACCACGCCGCAGGCGCGTATCAGAGAGGTCGCCAGCATCAGACCTATCGGCCAGGTTGCGGGGCGCAGATAGGCGACGCAGAGCACCGCGATGGACGCAATCTGCAGGAGGACGGCGCTGGGCAGCATAAGCTTGCGCAGCCTTTTTGCATCGACCTTGAGAGCGAGAACCGCCACTAAGACGGCCGAGAAACCATAAATCAAACCGTAACTGCTCGGGGGATTGTCAACGAAGACCGATGACGCAGGGATGTTCTGAATCGAGATGAACGCCTTCTGGAATGCAAATCCGCAGAACGCCAATGGAATCCCCGCAATGGATCGTCGAAGTACATCCAGTCTGTCCACAGCAGCGAAGACCCCTCTTCTAAAAGACGTATACGCGCGTTTCATCCTATCTGATTGGTTGCATTTGGCAAGGTAGGCAGAGTTGTAGATGGCAGGGTTTATCCAAATACGAATGCGTAGTCAGGTTTTTCAGATGTGCTTGGACGTGGCTGTTGACACAATGCCGCCATCGAAGCAATGCCAAACCGCAAAGGGGAGGTGTAAGGGGTTTACGGCACATCGCCACGCACATCCACATTAAGGGGAAGAATATGAAAACCAAGAAGGACCTAACGGAAAAGCAACGAGCTCGCATAGAGCGCGATCGCGCTATGGACGAGCAACTCTACCAAGACTTCTACGATAAGGCCAAGCGCAAGCGCCACCGCAGGAATGTGCGCATCGGCTTTGTGATCACGCTTGCGCTGCTGGTGGTGCTCTCGTTGGTAAACTGGGCGATTGTGAGCGACGACGGTAACGTGCGCATCGACCGCCTCAAGATCACCGGCAGCGACGGGGCGGAGTACAGCGCTCTCGAGTACACGCCCAAGCAAGCCACTGACGACAACCCCGCACCGGCAATCATCTGCTTCCACGGCAACGCCGGAAACGCGCGCAACCACGAATCCTGGGCCACAGAGTTCGCACGTCGCGGATTTATCGTCCTCTCCATCGACCAGTTTGGATCGGGAGACTCGCAGGGGTACTTTGATGGCAATCTCGACAACATCATGACGACGGGCGTCTATGCCCGCGACTCCCTCTTTGACGAGGCGGACCAGTGGTACCAGTACCTGCTCTCCATGCCCAACGTCGACAAATCCAACATCATCAGCTCAGGGCACTCGATGGGGTCGCCGGCTGCTCAGGCACTGGGTGCCAAGTACGGCGCCAAGGTGATTCTCTGTGCCTCTCCCGCCGGCAAGACTCAGGGCGAATACACCGATATCTGGAACGGGTACAAGGGCAACTATATAGCCATGACCGGTCTGGTCGAGACCACTGCCATGGGCGGCAAACAAGATCTTGCCAAGAACGGCCTGCCCATCCTTCAGCGCTATCCCGGGCACGAGGGCGACACCGAGTTCAAGACCGATACCATGTACGGATCGCTTGAGGATGGCGATGGGTTCATGTGGATTGTGGAGCCCAACCGCATCCATGAGGCCGCTTTTGTAAGTCAGCAAACCATAGGTCACCTGCTCCAGTACGGTCAGGAAGCGGTGGGTGGCGCCGTTCCCAACTACATCCCCGCCGACAACCAGGTTTGGATGGCCAAGGACTACGTGGGACTGTTCGGCTGCATCGTATTCGTGGCCTTCCTCTGCTCACTTGCGCTTCTCCTCATCGAAGAGGTCCCCGCGTTTGAGCCGGTTAAGCGTCCGCTTGGCCGCAACGTCGGCTTCCGCGGAACTGGGCTCGTCGTCGCCTCCATCATCTGCGCACTTGTCCCCTATCTGGTTGCCAAGACCGATGCCTTTGGCATCGTGGGCGGCGGTTTGGATAAGAATCTCTGGAATGCTGGGTTCCATCTTGGCTTCTCCAACATGGGCTTTGGCATGGTGATCGGCCTCAACATCGTTGCCGCCATCGGCCTGGTGGTCTACCTGCTCACGCATGGGCGCAAGCTCAAGGTGACGGCGGACGACTTTGGCCTCACCCCCGCGGGCTACAAGGACTTGTCTGCTGGCAGCGCTCGCGTCAAGGCGGTAGTGGGCATGGTGCTGAGGACCTTGCTGCTCTCGGCCATCGTGATTGCCGTAGGCTGGGGCTATCTGCAGCTGCAGGTCGACGTCTTGGGCACGGACTTCTATTCCTGGTTCTTCGGGGTCAAGGACATTCCCATAAGCAAGATTCCGTACTATTGGAACTACCTCGGCGTTTTCATCGTCTGCTTCCTGGTGGCCAGCATCGACATGAACATCGAGCGCCGCTTGCCCTCCACCGGCAGCGAGACCAAGGACCTTATCCTCGCCATCTTGGTGAACGTTGCGCTCGCCACCGCGATGGTCATCATCATCGTGGCCGTCAAGTGGCACCTGCAGACAATTGGCAGCCCCGCCGACACCAATTGGTTCTGGAGCATGGGGCTTGACACCCAGCGTATCTGGGGCTTGCCCCTGGGCATGGGCGTAGCCGTGGGTGGCTCGACCTTCCTTTACAAGAAGACCGGCAACATCTGGCTGTGCGCCATTCTCATCGGCACCGTTGCCTGCCTGATGGGCGTTCTCTACGGCGGTGCGCGCTTCCACTTCATGACCTTTACCAGCAACTAAAGCGCATCTGCAGATTCATGCTTCAGGCAGGGCGGGCGTCCCAGGGGGGCGCCCGCCCTGCTGTTGAAGGGGCGCCGCTGGTGGTATGGCACGCTGCACTCCAAGAAAACCCCGGTTGATAAGACCGCAGGACGCCTGCGGCGGGACGTTTCTCTAAGGTTTTGGTGCGACGCTCGCTTTCACACACCGCACCCCTAGTAGCGCGGAGGATTGGGAATCTCGGGGACCACGCTGCTGTCGTTTTTAGACGAGCGTTTGATGAGCGCGGCGGCGGCGATAAAGATCAGCACGGTAAAGATGAGGCCCAACCCCGTGGCCAGGTCGCTGTCCACCGACAGGCTAAAGTCGTAAAAGCCGTGGATGATGACGGGCACCGCAAAGGCCATGAGCCCGCAGCTCAGCATGGCGCCGCCCTGTCGAGAAAAGCGCGCCTTGTGGGCCAATCCAAAGAAATACCCCATGAAGATGGCGCAGGTGCAGTGCAGCGGCACCGATAACAACCCGCGCGAGATGGCCACGCCCACGCTGCCGCTTCCCATCACGTACATGATGTTCTCGACTGTGGCAAAGCCCAGACCCACCGCCACCGCGTAGATGATGCCGTCAAAGGTGTAGTCAAAGTTGGGGTTGTTGCGCACAGTCAGCAGGAATAGGAGCTTGCTGCCTTCTTCCGCGCACGCTACCAGCACGAAGTTTTCCACAAGCGCGTATTCGACCCGGCTGTCCCAAAGCACATAGTTATCCATGAAATTGGATCCGGCCAGCTCGATGACCATGGCGGGGATGATGCTCAGGCATCCAAAGCAGAACATCTTGAGGACCAGGCCGATCGGCTCCTTGTCGATGGTGTCGTACTTCCACACCATCGCAAAGAGGATGAGCGCTGGGAGAATGGAGAGCCACATGAGCATGGAGCGGTTACCTTCCTGCCAGGATTGAGCGAGCCACTGCCAACCCGTTGGCGGACGCCTGCTGCAAGCCGCGGGTCACGCTTGAACCGTCGCCAATGGCTCGCAGGCCCTTGATGCTGGTGTGGAAGTCCTTATCGACCAGCACCTTGTTGGAGTAGAACTTGACCTCGATGCCGTAGAGCAGGGTCTCATCGCTGGCGATGCCCGGTGCGACCTGGTCGAGGGCCTCGATCATCTCCATCAGGTCGACCATGATGCGGTGGGGAAGGGCAAGCGAGAGGTCTCCCGGCTCGGCATCCGTCAGCGTGGGGATGACGTTGTTGCGCATCAAGCGGTTGGCGGTGGTGCGTCGGCCGCGCTTGAGGTCGCCGTAGGTCTGCACCAGGATCCTGCCGCCCGCCAGCATGTTTGAGAGCCGCGCGATGTGCTTGCCGTACTCGATAGGCTCATGGAACGGCTCGGTAAAGGTCTTGCTCACCAGCAGTGCAAAGTTGGTGTTGACGGTCTTGAGCTGCTCGGACTTG